>CADDYR010000064.1 GCA_902810765.1 Chloroflexota bacterium | reverse complement strand
GCCGCGGTGGGTGGGGCGGCGGTGATCCTCGCGCCCGCGCTCGCGGCGGTGGGCGCAATAGCAGCCCTCATAGCGCGCGTCAGGGTCGAGATCGTGCGGGACGAGGAAGCGCAGCCCGACGAGCGTGGCGAGGGCCGGAGGCAGATACGAGAGCGGGCCGACCGACGCGAGTAGCACCTCCCCGAGTCGAGTGCCGATACCTGAGGGCACGGAGGCTATCCCTTCGACAAGTTCCGGGCAGGCTCTCGAGAGAAACGAAGGGCTTGAGGGTAAACTGAGCAGGATGACAAGGAGTAGCGGCGCCCCCAGAATGACCGTGGGGAGCCCGGGCCCGGGACGGTGTTCCGCGCTCGTTACTCAGCGCTCGGAACTCAGAGCTCAGCACTCGCTACTCGTCCCCGGGCTCGTAACCGGGCTTGAGGGTGATCGTGAACTCCTCGAACCGGTCCACCACATCCCACGGCACGGTCTTCGGCTGCCCGCTGCGTCCGGCGAAATGGGCGAGCGGGATCAGCACCCCCAGCCTGTCGAGCCACCCTCTCTTGCCGTACACGAGCGCATGTACCCGGAACTCGGGCGGCTGCGTGACCTCGATATCCACGACCCTTCCGAGCTTCCGGCCGTCGGCCGTCACGATCGTACTGGCGACCAGGCTCTGCAGCCTCAGCGACCTCACCAGTAGCCGCTCCAAGGTATGTAGCGCAGGATGTGCCGCGCTATCCAGCGATCGGATTGTCCCACCAGGTACTCCTCGGCCCTGCCCCTCAGCTTGATCGTCGGCCCGATCCCCTCGATCTCGGACGTGGGTATCGTGCGCTCGAACCTGCCTCGGAACACGAAGCGCATCACGACCTCCAGCCAGTGGGCGACGCGGCCCGCGAGCGCTTGGGGGCCAGTGACGAGGTTCGCCAGCACAAGCTCGCCGCCGTCGCGCCACTCGGCCTCGACGTCGGCGACCCTGCCGATCATCCGGCCGTCAGCTGTCTCGAGCTGGTTGTCCATCAGATCTCGCATCGAGAGCATCTCGCTCTCGGACATCCCTCAGCCTCCACTCAGCACCATCAACGGTATGGATACGACCGCGACCACGAACGCCATCAGCAATATCCCCACCAGCGCGACGTTCATCCACGGCCGGTTGGTCAACTGGCCGAGGTACCTCCGGTCGTTCATGATGACCAGGAACGGGAAGAGGGCGACGGGCAGCACCAGGGCCGTGAACGTGGAGGCGTAGAGCGTGAGCTGGATCGGATCTATGTTCAGCCACCCGATGCCGAACGCCAGCAGCAGGAACAGGGTGAGCACCAGGTTGAAGCGCGGGGCCTCTGCGGGCAGCTTCTCCTCGCCCCACTCCCATCCGAACCCTTGAGAGATGTTGTAGCTCATCGCGAGCACTATCTCGAGCGCGGCGCCCAGGCAGGTCGTGAAGAGCGCGGTAGCGAAGAGCAGCGAACCCAGGGGGCCCATCGCCCTGGCCATCGAGAGTCCGACCTCCGCCAGCGTGTTCGCGCCGACGCCCTGCGGTCCGAGCACCAGAGCCGAGAGGATGATGAGCGCTATCCCGATCAGGCTGCCGAAGCCCATCCCGACTACCGCGCTCGCCCTGTTCACGACGAGCGAGCGCCGGGTCCACCGCTCCTCCCGCGCGCCGGAGGAGTAGAACACCACCAGGTACGGGCTGATGACCGCGCCGAGCATCGCCGCCGCGATGTACAGATAGCCCGCCATCTGGCCCGGCTCGACCCGCGGGCGCCACATCGTCGACACCAGCTCGGGCGACGGCACGCCGAGTAGAAAGATCGCCACCCAGAACGAGAAGGTCACCAGACCCATCAGCGACGGCGCGTTCTCGATCAGCTTGAAGGGTCCGCGCCAGATCATCAGCCACACGAGCAGCGCGACGAGCGGATAGTAGCGCCGCCACGGGCCACCCGTGAAGAGCGAGACCGCGATGGACACGCCACCCATCTCCGCCGCTAACAGCATGCTGTTAGCGGCGAGGGCCGCAGAGAGGGGGAGCAGATAGAACTTGAAGCCGAAGCGCTCGCGGATGGCTCCCGCGTACGTCTTCTTGGATATCGCCGCGAAGCGGCCGCTCATCTCCACGAGCAGCATGATCGCGAGCGTGCCGAGCACCATCGCCCAGATCAGCCCGAGGCCGAACTGCGCGCCAGCCTCTCCAGCGGTCGTGACGGCCCCCACATCCACGAACCCGCCGATCGCGGTCAGGATACCGAGGGCTATCTGCAGCCACTGCCTGCTCATCCGCCACCGCCGCTAAGCACCATCAGCGGGATGGAGACGACGGCGATCACGAACGCGATCAGCAGCACGACTACGCTCGCGACGTTCATCCAGGGCCTGTTCGCCTGTTCCCCGAGGTACTCGCGGTCGTTCATGACGATCAGAAACGGGAAGAGAGAGATCGGCAGGACGAGCGCGGTGAACGTCGTGGCGTACAGCGTGAGCTGGACCGGGTCCACCCCGAGCAGGCCCACTATGAACGCCGCCATCAGGAAGAGGGTGCCGACCGTGTTGAACCTCGCCGCCTCGGCGGGCTGCTTCTCCTCCCCCCACTCCCAGCCGAAACCCTGGGCGATGTTGTAGCTCATCGCGAGCAGTACCTCGACCGCGGCCCCGAAGCACGTTGCGAATAACGCCGCCGCGAACATGAAGGAGCCCACGGGCCCCATCGCACGAGCCATCGAGAGCCCCACCTCGTTCAGGGTGTTGGCTCCAATGTTCAGCGGTTTGAGCACCATCGCGGAGAGGATCACCAGAGCGATCGCGGTCAGGCTCCCGAAGCCGTTGCCGAGCACCGCGCTCGCCCGGTTTATCCCCAGGGACCTGCGCGACCACTTCTCCTCCCGGGCGCCGCCGCTGTAGAACACGACGAGGTAGGGGCTGACTGTCGCGCCCAGCGTCGCCACGGCGATGTACAGGTACTCCGAGACGGTGCCCTGCTGAAAATGAGGGTGCCACATCGTGGAGACGAGCCCGGGCGACGGCACACCGATCTTGAAGATGCCCACCCAGAACGACAGGGCGAGCAGGCCCAGGAGCGCGGGGCCGTTCTCGATGAGCTTGAACGGCGCGCGCCAGAACGCGAGCCACACGAGCAGTGCGACGATCGGGTACCAGCGCCGCCACTCGGAGCCGAGGAAGAGCGAGACCGCGATCGAGGTGCCGCCCATCTCCGCGGCGAGGAGCAGGCAGTTGGTGACGAGGGCGGCCGAGAGGGGCAAGAGGTAGAACTTGAAGCCGAACCGCTCGCGTATCGCCCCGGCGTACGTCCGCTTCGAGACCGCCGCGAATCTCCCGCTCATGTCGAGCAGCAGCACGAGGGCGCAGGTGCCGAGCACGACCGCCCAGATCAGCCCGAAGCCGAACGTCGCGCCCGCTTGGGCTGCGGTCGTGACCGAGCCGACCTCCACGAAGCTGCCGATGGCCGTTATGACCCCGAGCCCTACCTGCAGCCACCGCGTGCTCATCCCTGGCTCGCCCTCTGGAAGGCGTGGCTCGCCTCGTTCAGCGCCCTGAGCTGGGAGCGCCAGTCGCAGCCCGGGTCGAGGCAGGGATGGGTCACCGCCTTCTCCGCACGCCGGTACAGGCGCACCAGGCGCTCCACCCTCTTGCCTTTGGGTGCACCGTTCATCCTGGGTATCTGCGGCCCCAGGCCCTCGAGCATGCTGCGGTAGCTCTGGAAGCTCGAGTCGGCATAGCCGCGCAGGAGCCTGCCTTCGTGTACGTACCTCAGCGTGGTCGCGGCCGCCGCGAACTCGGAGCCTATCTTGCCCGCCTGGCTGGCGAACTCAGACTGTGAGAACTGGCAGCTGGCGAGAGCGACCGAGAGCATCAAGAGCGAGACGACTGAGAGCGCGCGACGCATCCTGCAATGCCCCTTTCCGATCACGCTGGCCCGGAGAGCAAGTGCCGTACCAGAGCCCCGCTCCCCGCCTGCGGGAGCTATGCCTGAGCGAGCTCCGCCGGGCTCCACGTCTGCCGGGCGTCCGAGACGGGCTGCAGGATGAAGAACGCCACGAGCACCATCACGAGCAGCCCCAGGATCGCCGCCGGGCGGCCCCAGCCGAGGGTGTTGACTATCAGCCCCCACAGCACGGGCCCGATGACCGCGGAGAAGCGCCCCACCATCGAGTACAGGCCGTAGAACTGACCAAGGTAGCGGGGCGGAGAGAGGATGAGCATGTAGGGCCGGTCGGCGCTCCAGGTGCCGCCGAGCGCGATCCCGCCCAGTGCGGCCACGAGCCAGAACAGCCCGGACGGCAGCCCGAGCACGGGGATGCCCGCCGCGAGCAGGAAGAGCGCCATCCACAGGCACAGCACCACGTTCAGCGTCCGCTTCGGGCCGACCCTGTCCACGACGAATCCCCAGCAGATGCCCCCGATGATCGCAGCGACGATCCCGACGAGCAGCACGAGCTGCGCGTCCCGCTGGCTGAACCCGATCTCGTTCGTGACGTAGATGCCCATGAACACCGTGAGCGTGTTCGCGCCGTCGGTGTAGAAGACCCTGCCAACGAGGAATCGGGTCAGGTTGGGATACCGGCGCGCCCTCGCCGCCGTCTGCCTGATCTGCCCGAACGCCCTCGGCACCGCCCCCAGGCCGAACCTGGGCACGAGGCGCCTGCGCTCGCGGACGAACACGAACGCCGGGACCGAGAACAGGAGGAACAGGACCGCCGTGATCCGGAACAGCAGTCCGTAGTCGCCCGGGCGCAGGTGAAGCACGAGCAGCCCTGTGCCGATGCCTATCAGCGACCCCACGTAGCCGATGCCGATTCCCAGACCTCCTACCCTGCCCCGGTTCTCCTCCGTGCTCACCTCCGCGAGCAGAGAGTCGTAGAAGATGATCCCAGCCTCATGGAAGTAGACGGCGACGACGAAGATCGCGAGCGAGGCGGCGAGCCCCCCGAGCCCCAGGAACATCGTGAACCCGACGCACAGCAGCGTCGTGACCATCAGGAAGGGGAGACGTCGTGGCGACTGGTCGGACAGGGCACCGATCACCGGCGCGGTGACGAGTATCAGCGCCATCGCCAGCCCGCTCGCGTTGCCGTACTGCTGATCCGTGCCGCCCATCACGTTCACGACCCACAGCGAGAAGTACAGGCTGATCACGTTGATGCTGAAGATCGTGTTCGCCAGATCGTACAGCACCCAGCCCGCGACGCTGAGGCGGCTGACTTTCGGCGCTTGCTGCTGAGGATACACCGCTGTGCCCGTCCTCGCCCGATCCGGTCGGGGAGCTAATCCCGGCTCATGCTATCCCGTTCGTGAGCATCCTACAACACGTGTGGAGTCAGATGGTAACGCCCTCTATGCGGAACCAGCGGTACGAGTACGCCTCCAGCTCGACTTCGAGCGGGACACCGTCCCCGGACTCGTAGGAGCGGTCCCCGAAGATCTGCTGCACAGGTGCGCCCTCGGGCAGGGGGAGGTCGAGGCTCAGAGTGCGAGGCTTCTCCGAGAGGTTGTGGACGAACAGCACCGTGTTGCCGGCAGAGGAGTAGGAGTGCGCCAGCACACGGTCGTCGCCCGCGTCGTGCACCTTGATCTCGCCGTACCCGATCTCGGTGGTGGACCGGCGGAGGCGGACGAGGTGCTGCATCCATCGCAGGAACGATTCCGTGTCCCGTATCTCCTCCTCGACGTTCACCTTCTCGTACCGGTAGGGGCCCTCGGAGACGACCGGGCGAGTCAGCTCCTCTGGAGGCGCGCTGGAGAAACCGCCGTTCGGTGCGCCCGACCACTGCATGGGGATCCTGGCCGAGATGCGGCCGGGCAGGGACAAGTTATCGCCCATGCCTATCTCCTCGCCGTACAGGAGCACGGGCGCACCGGGCAGGCTGAACATCAGGCTGTAGGCCAGCTCCATCGCGTCCCGTCTTCCGCCGAGCATGGGCGGGATCCGTCGCCTGATGCCGCGTCCGTAGATTCGCATGTTCTCCTCGGGGGCGAACGTGTCGAACACCTTTCGCTTCCCCTCGTCCGACAGGTTCGTGATCGAGAGCTCGTCGTGTATACGAAGGAAGTTGGCCCACGCGCATATGTCGGGCATCTGCGGCAGGGCGCGCAGGCCCTGCTTCACGGGCTCGGCCGACTGCTCCGCGAGCGCGAGCAGCAGGTAGTCGTTCATCACGAAGTTGAACAGCATGTGCATCGTGTTCGCGTCGCCGAAGAAGAGCGGCAGCTGGTCCGGAGGGACGTTCGCCTCGGCGAGCAGCATCGCGTCTCCCCGACACATCGTCACGTAGTTGCGGAGGTCGCGCAGGAAGATGTGGGGATCGGTGGCGTCCTGCGGGGGCACGTTCCGGCTCTTGGCGATGAACGGCGCCGCGTCCACCCGGAAGCCGGATATGCCGAGCCTGAGCCAGAAGCCGATGATCTTGTATATCTCGTCGCACACGGCCGGGTTCGCCGTGTTCAGGTCGGGCTCGGACGAGTAGAAGATGTGCCTGTAGTACTCTCCGACCTCCTCGTTGTACGTCCAGTTGCTGTCCTGCTCTCCTGGAAAGACGATCATCGGGCTCTCGTCTCCCGGGATTTCCTTCGACCAGATGTAGTAGTCCCGGTAGCGGGAGCTCTTGTCCGCCACCGCCTGGCGAAACCAGGGGTGCTGGTCGGAGGTGTGGTTCACCACCAGGTCCACGATGACCCTGATGCCCACCTCCTCCGCCTTCTTCACGAAGGCGACGAAGTCCCCGAGGTCGCCGTACCTGGGGTCTATCTGATAGTAGTCCGCGATGTCGTAGCCGTCGTCTCGGTTGGGCGAGACGTAGAACGGCAGCAGCCAGATGCAGGAGATGCCGAGTGAGGAGATGTGCTCGAGCCGCTGGGTGAGACCGGGGAAGTCTCCGACGCCGTCACCGTTCGAGTCCTGATACGTCTCGACATCTATCGCGTAGAAGATCGCGTTCTTGTACCAGAGATCGTAGACTCCACCGATCGCCATGCCAGCCTCCCGCGTCGAAGAGAGCTTCGGTCACGCCGGCGAACAACGGCATATTTCATACCAGGCCACCGCGGGCGGCTCGGCAACGCCGACGGCGTTTCAGTGGGCGCCTGGGGCATTCGGACGTGCGGCTGACGCTGCAGGTGTACGGCCGCGTACGTTGAAACCCGCGTTAATCAAGATGTTCGTTCGGAGCCGACGGTCGGATTCGAACCGACGACCTACTGTTTACGAAACAGTTGCTCTGCCACTGAGCTACGTCGGCAAGACACTCGGAGCCCGGGCTCGGGGGCAGGGATTCGAACCCCGATAGACAGATCCAAAGTCTGCCGTCCTACCATTAGACGACCCCCGAAAGAGGGCACTCAGCATTATACGAACGGCCAGCGCCTGCTGTCAAAACCGGCCCGTCGAGGCCGCAGGGACTATATCTGGGTGCGCCAGGCCGGGCCCTCAGGAACTCCCTCCGATGCGGTGTACGATCCCGGGATGGCGTGCGGGACGGCGGGCTCTCAGGCGGCCTGATACGCGGCATGGTGTGGGCGCAGGTGTGAGCGGTCGTGTGGTTTGTGCGTGGACTCGCCTCCGCCCCCGGTACAGAATGGAGACGCAGGGCATCGGGAGCCTGCGATAGCCCGGTCATCGGGTCGCGAGGGGTCCCGGCCCGGAGGCAGCCGGAGCTGCCGGGAGGAACCAGATGGTCAGCAGCGCTGCGCTCGAAGGACCGCGCACAACTGCCGCACCCGAGTCGCAAGATACAGGCGGTCCCCCAGCCGTCGTCTCCTCCGGCCCTCCGGACGATCAGATGGGCCTTCGGGTGCTCGATCCGTCCGGCGAGCCGTTGGGCGTCGTGGCAGTAGCGTACAACGACTACTTCATTCTGCTGGGCCGGCAGGGGGAGGTGGTGAGCGTGACCTATCTGTCCTACGAGGCGGTGGACACCATAGGGCCGGGCACGATCAAGCTCAAGCTGTGCCGGGAGCAGCTCGGCCTCTAGGTCGTACGGATTACAGGTGAGCTCCTGCCCCTTATTGCTCGGGCTTGGGCCGGCGCTCACCTGGCTCTCGAGGCGCAGGCGAGGACGGAGTCACCGGGATTCCAGGCGGGAGGCGCTGGACAGGGGAAGCTGTTGCGAGCGAGGGGAGGCCCCACGTTCCACACCTCGATGGTCCGGCTACGGCAGTCGATCGTGCCGATGCCGTAGCCGTTGTAGCTCACCCCCTCCGGCATCGGCAGAATGTCGTCCGCCAGCCTGACCAGCGCGAACTCTACCTGCGCCTTGCCCCACAGCCCGCCTCGACTCACCTTCACCGACAGCAGACTCAGTCGCTCGTGCTGCTTGTGCCGCTCTCGGAAGTAGCGCATGAGGTCGGTGATGTTGTATTCGCTCTGCTTGTCCATCGTGTACCACCGGAACCCCCGGTCGGCACTGTTGTACGGGTCGTACTTCTGCTGGAAGTAGCTGCTCAGAGCCTTCTGATCACCTCGATTGAAGGCGTCGAGGAAGCCGTTGATGAGCCCTGCCACCTGGCGGGGGCTGCAGCCCCCCGGCAGATCGGGGTCGGAGCGGGTGACGAGCACCTCGGAACCATGGCTACTGACAACAGTGGGACGAGCTCTACCCGACCCACCTGATACGTGTCCTCCGCGCGTCGCAGCCTGCCCAGGCGACGTGGAGGACCGAGCGCTCGGGCTGGAGGTGCAAGCGAGCAGGAAGAAGGACAACTGTGCGGCCACCAGGAGGACGGCCCAATTGCGGACAGAAGCCATCGAGCGACCTCCAGAATCCGAATAATACAATTCTAGCACTGCTCGGGCGAGTCGTCTCCGCGCCTCTGTCCTGAGGGAAGTACAGGCACCCTGCCACTCCCAAGGAGACATAACTGCCTCCGCTAAGGAGCAGACCATGAAGAACGCGCTCACCGAGGCCTACCAGAAGACGGGACTTCGCAGCCACTCCGAGGTGGTTCTGTACTACTGGGGATTGCTGGAAATCCCTGACAGCAGCCTCCCCGGCATATTCTCAGCCGTGAATGACCGTCTCCGGGCCCGACAAATCCTGGACCAGGGTATTTGGAAGGCGCGGACCGTGTAAGCCACCGGCTCCCGACGCTGTGCACGCCCTCTGATATCGGTGCAAGGCCGAGCTGTTTTGCAATGCCGGGCGGTGCCGCGAGCGACTCTCGATTCTTATCCGGATCTTATCTCCTTCTGACTCCCTCCTGACCGTGACCTCTTACGATGACCGTGAAGGCCAATCAGGAGGTTATCAGGAATGAGAGCCAGGATACGAAGAGCGTGGGCACTCCTGCTCGTGGTGCCACTGCTGCTCGCGGCGTGCCAGGCGGGGATGTCGGGAGCTTCCTCCACGGCAACCCCACGGGCTACCGAGAGCGCCACGACGGGCACCGCACAGAAGAACGCGCTGTACTCGTCCACGACGACTGAGCCCTCCGCGTCGCAGGTGGTCCAGCAGGTGAGGGGCGGCATCGTGGAGATAATCGCGGAGTCGCAGGAGGGCTCGGGCCGGTACTGGCAGGGGAATCCGATCAGCTACGCGACCGGCACGGGCTTCGCCATAGACGATCAGGGCCACATCCTCACCAACTACCACGTGGTGCGGGGCGCCGACAAGCTCACGGTCGTGCTGCCCAACAACAAGACCGAGACGGCGCAGCTCGTCGGGTACGACTCGCAGACGGACCTCGCGGTGCTGAAGGTGAAGCCGAGCGGCCTCACCCCTCTCAGTCTGGGAGACTCCAACAAGCTGACGCCAGGACAGCCGGTGATCGCGATAGGCTACGCGCTCGATCTGGAGGGCGGCCCCACGGTCACCACGGGAGTGGTCTCGGCAACGGACCGCTCCGAGACGGAGCCGAGCGACCAGCCCATCGAGCCGGGGGCGTTCCAGGATCAGTCCGGCCCCACCCTCTTCGGGCTCATCCAGACCGACGCGGCGATCAACCCGGGCAACAGCGGCGGTCCGCTGCTCGACGCGAGCGGGCAGGTGATCGGGATCAACACGCTCGGCCAGGTGTCGTCGGACTCCGGCACGCCGGTGCAGGGGATCAACTTCGCGATACCGATCAACACGGCGAAGCAGGTCGCGCAGGAGCTGATCCAGAAGGGGCACGTGACGTACCCGTACATAGGCATCGAGACCGAGTTCCTGTACCCCGAGGTATCCGTCACGAACAACCTGCCGAACGTGCTGGGAGAGTACGTGGCGAGCGTGCTGCCGAACACCCCGGCGTCGCGCGCGGGGCTCAGGCGAGGCGACGTCATCACGGCGATAGACGGCCAGAAGCTGACGGACGAGAGCACGTTCGTCGAGCTGCTCAGGGAGCACGAGCCGGGCGAGAAGGTCACCCTCACGGTCCGACACGGCAGCAAGACGCGCCAGGTGACCGTCACGCTGGCGACGCGCCCGTCGTCGTAGGTCCGGGCCGAATCATCAGGAGGAACGCTCGATGGCAAGAACGACACGCAGGAATTGGCCGGGGCGGGTAACTGTCCTGCTCGGAGGGTTCGCAAAGGCCGGTGCGCTCTTCTTCGCGATCACAACCGGCTTCCCCCGGATACAGGGGGCGAACGCGACGTCCCAGGCACAGCCGACGTCGGTAGTATCCACATCGCGGAACGGCGCACCTGGGACGAACGGAGACACCGGCCCGGGTGCCGCCGGCTCCCTGCAGCCCGGCTTCGTCACTCGGGGATCATGAATCGTGAGCGAGGTCGCGCACAGCTTCCGTGCGATGAACACGACCGTGCGAGCCCTCATCGCCTCCGACGAGCTCCAGGCGGCGGAGGCTCTACATCAGGTCGAGCATCTGTTTGAGCGGGTGGAGAGCTCGCTCAGCCGGTTCAGGCCGGACAGCGAGCTCTCCCGCCTGAACCGCTCCACCAGCCTACCCGCCCGAGTTTCACCGCTGTTGTTCGAGGTCGTGGCAGAGGCGGTGTCGTGGGCGCGTGCCACGGACGGGATGTTCGATCCAAGGTACTGAACGCGGTCGTGGCCGCGGGCTACGACCGCAGCCTCGAGTTGCTGGACGGGGGTCAGAGCTACGACCCGGCCCGGCTCCCGCGTGGCCGGTGCTCTTGGCAAGATGTCCTGCTCGACCCCGAGTCGTCCGCGGTTCGTCTGCCGGCCGGATGCGGGCTCGATCTGGGAGGCATCGGTAAGGGCTGGACGGTGGACCGCGCAGCATCCCTACTGCAGCCGTTCGAGAGCTTTGGCGTGGACACGGGCGGCGACATCTACCTAGCGGGCACGCGCTCCGGCAGCGATCCCTGGACGGTGGACGATGACTGCTTCATATCGCCCGTTGCGCGTCGCGCTGGGAGTGATCGCCCTCTACCTGCTCCTGGTGGTGCTGGTCAGTTCCTGGCTCAGGCGACGCATAGGCTATGGGGTGTGGAGGAAGCTGCACGCCCTCACGTTCGTCATCTTCGCGCTGGCCTTCCTGCACGGTGTGCTCTCGGGGAGCAACAGCGGCATGCCCTGGGCCCTGGGGCTCTACCTGGGCACAGGGGCGGTGGTCATCCTGCTCGCCGCGCACCGATTCCTCGGCGAAGGTGGCGCGACGGCCGAGCGGCGCCGCGGCGCGAGCAGCAGACGAGCATGACGGTCGCGTCGCACGGAACTCTTATCGGGTTCTTATCCAGGCTTAATCACGCGCTTAGATCATGCCTCTAGCCTGATACCCAGACGACCCTGGTTGTTGCCTCGGGCAAGAGTCAGGATGAGGAGGGCTACAAGTATGAACGGAGCGCCGGGCTCCCCGAGGAGCCCACCCCCGAGGTCTCGTCGAGAAAGACCGGACGCTTACGCAGAAGGGAGGCTAAGGAAGTTGAGGAGAACAGCGAGCAGGCTGCTGGCGGGGCTGGCGCTCGTGCTGATGGTCGCGGTGATCGGCATCGGCGCCGCCAGCGCCCAGAGCGGTAGCAGCCAGTCGAGCTCGCCCTACCAGCAGTTCGTCGACCGGGTGGCGCAGCTGCTGGGCAAGAAACCCAGCCAGGTGCAGTCCGCCATGGTCAAGGCCAGCGAGCAGATGGTGGATCAGGCCGTCAAGGAGGGCAGGATCACCCAGGCCGAGGCCAGCAGGATCAAGGCGAGGATCGAGCAGACCGGTCGGCCGTTCCCCCTGTTCGGTCCTGGAGGCCACCACTTCGGCCGCTTCGATCTCGACCACGGGGTCGTGGGCACGGTCAGCAAGGTCAACGGCTCCACCCTCACCGTCAGCACTCCTGACGGTAGCAGGACCGTGAAGCTCGGCTCGAGCACCCGAATCCTCGATCAGGGCAGCGCGGTCGCCGCGAGCGCGATCAAGTCGGGCGACTTCGTCCGGGTGATCGGCCAGACCGACAACAACGGCGTGGTGAACGCCCAGGTCGTGCTCATCGGCCAGCCGGGCGGATGGCGGTTCCACGGCGGCTGGAGCGAGAGCGGGCAGGCTTCCGATCAGCAGTAAGCAGAGACTGTGGATTCGAATCCCCCACCGGCAGGCATTGTGCCCTCCGGTGGGGATCATCGTGTCTGAGAGATCGCTCGATCGGCTGCGTCCTTCGAGCCAGTCATCGTGAGGATCCCGCCAAGACGGGCTCCGAGAGTAGCTGCCCGTTTCTTATCCAACTCTTACATCCCAGTGAACGCCCTTTGACCTTCGACCTCTAAGCTCGAGAGTAAACGGCAGGACAACAGCTCGGGCAAGGGAGGTCGAGAGTGGAGATAGAGAGAGTGTACTACCCGGATCGGGCGGAGATGGTGAGGGGTGTGTGCAGCATGGCCGCGGAGGGCTGGGTAGCCCAGGCCATCGCTAACCTCGCGGAGCAGCCGTATCGGGTAGAGTTCGCGAGACCTGGCAACAGAGCCGCCCCCGACCGTGATCCGGGGACGCACGCTGGACACGATGGTTCATTGCGATCGGCAGATCGGCCGGGCCGCATCCGGGGCGGAACCTCATGATGCGGGACGACGTGGTGGCGATACTGGCGCTGGCAGACGGCGGCGCCGACGCCGCCGTTCAGCTGCACCTGCGCGCGTTTCCGGACGACCTGCTCGCACGCCTCGGCCCCCGCTTCCTCGCGCGCTACTACCGTGCGTTCGCCGAGAGCCCTCACGCGGTACAGCTCCTCGCCGTCGAGCGGGGGAGCCTCGAGGCCGTCGGGTATCTGCTGGGCACTTTCGACCATCGGGCGCAGTACTCGCACCTGGTAAGACGCCACGGCCCCGCACTCGCCGCCCATCTCCTGGCCCAGCTGCTTCGACACCCGATCCTGGCGCGAGACGTGGTGCGGCGCGGCGTGCTCGGCCGATACGTCCGCGGCGCGCTGCGCTCGCTCCTCGGGCTGGGTGCGGCCCCGGGCGGCGAAGCCGGCGAGAGGATCGGTGTGCTCCTCTACCTCGTGGTGGATCGCGCTCACCAAAGGCGGGGGATCGGGAGCTACCTGGTGTCCCGCTACGAGCTGTACGCGTGGGCCGCCGAGCTCGACCGGCTAGAGCTCGTCACCTGTGCCGGCGCGTCTGGAGCTGGCGGCTTCTACGAGCGAGCGGGCTGGGATTACGCGGGATGGCACACGGGCCACGGAGGCGAGCGCATGGACGTCTACACCCGCTCGCTCGACGACCCTCCTGTGCCCCGCCCTGTGGAAGAACCTCGGGGTGAAGCGCAGCCGAACGGGATCTGCCCTGAGAGCGCGGGGGTTGGTGATGACTCGACAACGGACGGTGTCGGCAGCCGTCGCTCATCGGCCTGACAGGTCCACGTTCACACACCGGGTGAGCAGGGCGGCGCAGGTGTTGCGGAGGCGTTGGCGCCTCCTGCTCTCGCTCGCCGGACTCGCGTTCGCGTCCTTCACGCTCTGGACCCAGGCCGGAGAGCTACAGCGCAGCGTCATTTCCCTGCCCTCTGTGAGCTGGGGATGGCTGCTTCTCGGGCTGGTCGGGTCGGCGCTGACCTACCCGCTGTCGGCGCTTACCCTGAGGGGTGCATCGGGAACGCTCGCGTCCCTCGGGCGGCTCACCGAGCTCCAGCTCGCCACGTCGTTCGCCAACCTGTTCGCCCCGCAGGGCATCGCCGGACTCGCGCTCACCGAGCGCTTCCTGGAACGTGTCCATCTCGATCGAGCGAGCGCGGTCGCGGCGGTCCTGCTCAACAACGCGTGGTACGCCGGTGTGTTCGGCTGCTTTCTGGTGGCGAGCCCGGTGTCGCTCAGAGATACCCGCCTGGGGCTCCTCGCGGCCGGGCACTGGCCTGCTCTGGCGATCGCGGCTCTGCTGCTTCTGTCCGGGCTGATCGTCCTGTGGGCTCTGAGGGGCAGGTCCGAGAGACTGGCGAGGCGTCTGACCGCCGCGCGACGTCACTGGCTGGCCGCGCTGGGCAACCCGGCCCGGCTGGCTCAGCTGATCGGTGGTGCGGCCGGGACGATAGCCCTGTACGCGCTCGTGTTCGCCGCCTGTGCCTGGGCCTTCAGTGTGCAGGTGCAGCCGACGGAGCTGGCCGCGGTGTACCTCGCGGGGACCGCGCTGAGCTCTCTCGTGCCCGCCCCCAGCGGGCTGGGCGCGGCCGAGGCGGCGCTCATCACCGGTATGGTGGGCATCGGCGTACACGCAGGGCCTGCGCTCGAGAGCGTGCTCGCCTACCGGTTCCTGACCTGGTGGCTGCCCATCCCCCTGGGCCTTCTGGCGTTCGGACGTATGCGCCGCGCGGGGGTCGTATGACGCCGCTCCCGACGCACTACTTATCGCGAACGAGACGTCGAGGTAAGTCATCGAATAGAATCATGTTGGGGAGGTAGAGTCGTGCAGAGGCCGCTAGTGCTCGTCATAGACGACGACCAGAAGATCACGAGCTTCCTCAGGCGCGCGCTGGCGTACGCCGGGTTCCAGGTGGAGGTGGCCCACAGCGGGGAGGAAGGGCTGGAGCGAGCGCTCGTCACCCAGCCCGCGGTCGTCGTGCTCGACATACTGATGCCGGGGATAGACGGCCTCGAGGTGTGTCGCAGGCTCCGGGAGGCGGACGACATCCCGATTCTGATGCTCACGGCGAAGGACGAGGTCTCGGACCGCGTCAGAGGGCTCGAGGCCGGGGCGGACGACTACCTGGTCAAGCCGTTCGCCCATGAGGAGCTGGTGGCGAGGGTCCGGGCGCTGCTGCGCCGCAGGGGGCCGGGGCGCAAGACTATCCGCTTCTCGGACGTGACCGTGGACCTAGGCAGCCGGGAGGCATGGCGTGGCGAGCGCCCGATCCAGCTCACGACTAAGGAGTTCGACCTGCTCGCCTGCTTCCTCAGGCAGCCACGACAGGTGCTCTCCCAGGATCAGCTGATCGAGCAGGTGTGGGGCTTCGACGTGGACACGGACACCCACGTCGTGCCGGTGTACGTGGGCTACCTGCGCGAGAAGCTCGAGGCAGGGGGCGAGCCGCGCCTGATCCACACGGTGAGGGGCGCGGGCTACATCCTGAAGGAGGAGATGGCCACCTGATGCCCTCTCGCGCCGAGGTGCCTCGATCCCTGCGGGGGAGACTCACGCTCTGGCACGGCCTCGTGCTCTTCGTCACCCTCGTGCTCTTCACCGCGATGGTGTACCTCATCCTCGAGCACAGCCTGATGGACCAGGTCAGGCAGTCGCTCACGGCCAGAGCCGACCAGGTGAACCGGGCGGTGCAGCAGGAGGTGCTGTTCCTGCGCTTCCGCCGCCACCAGGTCGTTCAGATCCCGCCTCCGAACCCCAACGACTTCGCCTCGGCCGACACGTTCGTGCAGGTGTCTCTGCCGAACGGGGAGGTGCTTGGCACGTCGGAGAGCCTCGCCGGCACGACCCTTCCGCCCGACCAGGTGACCTTACAGACGGGGCAGCAGCACTTCTCGGAGGTCACGATGGGCGGTCAGAGCATCGAGATGTACAGCGCCCCCCTCATCGTGGACGGCCAGATGATCGGGGTTGTGCAGGTGGGTCAGCCGCTGCGGAACATCGAGATGGGGCTCGCCAGGCTCAGGCTGTTCGCGGGGCTGGGGCTGGTCGTCGCGCTCGTGCTCTCTGGGCTCGTGGTCTCGGCGATGGCGGGCCGAACGCTGCGGCCACTCGAGCGCCTGATCCGGACCGCCGAGTCCATAGGCTCGTCCCGCGATCTGTCGCGCCGGGTGGAACCTCCGTCGTCGGACGACGAGGTGGGCAGGCTCGCACTCACGTTCAACCGGATGCTCGCGCGCCTCGAGGCGTCGGCCACGAAGCGCCTCTGCGCCCCCAGCGTCTCCCTGAGCTGCGCACCCCCCTGACGACCATCCTGGGCAACTCGGGGATGCTGCTCAGGACCCCCGAGATGACCGCGGCGGACCGGCAGGAGGCACTGGATCACATACACCGCGAGGCCGAGCGCATGAGCCGGCTCGTGTCCAACCTCCTCACCCTGGCGCGGGCGGACTCCGGGTTCGCGCTCAAGCGCGAGCCGCTCGACCTTGCGCCGATCGCCCAGGACGTCGCGAGCCAGGTGAGGTCGCTCGCCGGCGAGCGGGAGGTCACGACCGAGGGGCCGGAGAGCGTGGCGGTGATGGGAGATGCCGACGCCCTCCATCAGCTGCTGCTGATCCTGCTGGAGAACGCGATGAGGTACACGCCGCCCGACGGCCGGATCGCGCTCAGGATCGAGGATGCGGGGCACGAGGTGGCGATCGTGGTCTCGGACACGGGCATCGGGATCGCGCCCGAGCACCTACCACACGTCTTCGAGAGGTTCTACAGGGTCGACCCGGCGCGCGGACCGGAGGGAACGGGTCTTGGCCTCTCCATCGCCGAGTGGATCGTCGAGCAGCACTCGGGCCGCATCGCGGTGACGAGTCAGCCGGGTCAGGGAAGCACGTTCGAGGTACGCCTGCCCAGGAACGGCTCGCAGGCCGAGCTGCCCGCGCCGCAGGCTCTGCCCGCCTCCGGCGCCGACTCGGGATGATACGGATCCCGGGTTACGAGTCTGCCCGATCCCGCGGCGCCCTGCCGATCCCGCCACACCCCTGTGCCCCCTCCCCGTGTGGTC
>CADDYR010000063.1 GCA_902810765.1 Chloroflexota bacterium | reverse complement strand
GCCGGAGGCGCCCTGCTCACGGCCTGCGGCAGCCCCGCGCTCGGCAGCGTGTTCGGCGCGGGCAAGTCGAAGTCGGTCCGCTACTGGAACCTGTTCGGCGGCGGCGACGGCGTCCGCATGGTGCAGATGCAGCAGGACTTCCGCAGGGCCCACCCGGACTTCGGCCTCAAGGCGGTGACGCTCGCTTGGGGCGCGCCCTACTACACGAAGCTGGCTATGGCAGCGGTGGGGCATCGGCCGCCGAACGTCGCGATCTGCCACGTCTCCCGGCTCCCGGCGTACGCACCGTCCGGCCTGTTCCAGCCGCTCGACACCGGGCTCCTCAAGGAGTACGGCATCAGCGGCGACACCATCGCCTCGAAGCTGTGGGAGCACGCGCACTACAACGGGAAGCTCTACGCCGTGCCGCTCGACACCCATCCGTTCGTGATGTACTACAACACCGAGATCTGCCGGAAGGCGGGGCTGCTCGACTCGAGCGGGAGGCTCAAGGAGCTGAGGGGACCCGACGAGATTATCAGCGCCTTTCAGAAGGCGCAGAAGGTGCCGGGCGTCGAGTGGGGCCTCGCGCTGGACACTCAGGACGTGCAGCCCTGGCGCCTCTTCTGGTCGCTGTACAGTCAGATGCACGGCAGGATGTTCAACGACAGCGCCACCCGATTCATCATGGACGAGTCGAAGGCGAAGCGGGCGCTTGACTTCATGTCCGACCTCACGCAGAAGTACAAGGTGGCCGCGCCCAATATGGACTATGGCGGGGCGGTCGCGGTGTTCGGCAGCGGCAAGGCGGGCTTTCACTGGAACGGCGAGTGGGAGGTCACGACCTTCCAGGGCCAGAAGCTGCCCTTCGACATGACGATCTTCCCGAACGTCTTCGGCAGCTACGCAACGTTTGCCGACTCACACACTTTCGTCGTCCCTTCGGGCCAGACGAACCGGAGCGAGGAGCAGATGCGCGCGAACTTCGAGTTCATCAGCTTCATGCTCAAGGACAGCCTCACTTGGGCGCGCGGCGGCCACATACCGGCCTACAACCCGGTCCGCGAGAGCCGGGCGTACAAGAACCTCGTGCCTCAGTCGCACTACGCGGCCGAGGCGAAGTACATCTCCTACGATCCTAGCGCGTGGTTCAGCGGCGCCGCCTCGAAGCTCGAGGAGGAGGCGGGAGCCGCGTTCCAGGTCGTGCTCAGCGGGCAGCTGACGCCCGAGCAGGGCGTGCGCCAGTTCAGCCGAGCGATGCGCACCCTGCTGAAGACGCCGAGCCCCGTGAGCTGATGGCGGGAGGTAGCGAGAGATGTCGTCGTCCGCACAGACCATTTCCGAGCGCGAGATCAAGGGAGCGAGAAGACGGGCCAGGCTGAGGAGCGAGCTCACGGGTATCGGCTTCGTGCTGCCCTTCCTTGCGGCCTACGCCCTGTTCCTGCTGTGGCCGATCATCCTCGGGCTTCGGATGAGCTTCTTCGACTGGAGCCTGACTGGCTCGGGCACGAACGAGTTCCTGGCCTTTCGCAACTACGCGGAGCTGTTTGGGGACCCCGCGTTCTGGGGCTCGCTCTGGCACACGGTCCTGTTCACCGTGCTGAGCACTCCGCCGCTGGTGGTGCTGGGCTTCGTGCTCGCGCTCCTGGCGAACCGCGCGATCCCGGGCAGGTGGCTGTTCAGGCTCGCGTTCTTCGCTCCGTACGTGATGCCGTCCTCGGTCGTCGCGCTCATCTGGATCTGGCTGTACCAGCCGGGATTCGGCCTGATCAACAGCTATCTCGACGCGAACGTGGGCTGGCTCACGGACCAGAGCATAGCGATGATCTCGATAGTCATCACGACGATCTGGTGGACGATCGGGTTCAACTTCGTGCTGTACCTCGCGGGCCTGCAGGAGATACCGCCCGAGCTGCGCGAGGCCGCCTCGATCGACGGGGCGGGCGCGTGGGCGCAGCTGCGCTACATCACCATCCCGCTCCTGCAGCGCGTCACCACGCTCGTGGTGGTCCTGCAGGTGCTGGCATCGCTCAAGGTCTTCGATCAGATATACCTTATGACCGGCGGAGGCCCGAACTACTCCACGCGCCCGGTCATCGAGTACGTCTACGACTCCGGCTTCACCCAGTTCAGGGTCGGGTACGCCTCGGCCGTCTCCTACGTCTTCTTCGTGATAATCCTGGCGATATCGGTGATCCAGTTCGTGGTCCTCAGCCGCCGACAGGAGGGAGCGTAATGATCCGCAGCGAGTCACGGCGTGTGTTCGGAACGGGGCTCGGCAGGCAGCCGAGGGACGTGGCGCTGAACGTGGCGGCCTTCGTGTCTCTGTTCGTCCTGGCGGTGCTGTGGGTGGTCCCGATCCTGTGGGCGCTCGACACCGCCCTCAAGCCAGAGAGCGAGACGACGACCGTGCCGGTGTCGTGGTTCCCCTCCCACTTCACCTTCGCCGCGTTCGGGAAGGTGCTGGCCGCAGGGGAGATGCTGCGCTGGTACGTCAACAGCGTGTTCA
This sequence comes from Chloroflexota bacterium, assembly GCA_902810765.1. Taxonomy (GTDB): domain Bacteria; phylum Chloroflexota; class Chloroflexia; order Thermobaculales; family Thermobaculaceae; genus CADDYR01. Next base: position 14,610 of record CADDYR010000063.1, on the reverse strand, counting down.
CCACCGTGGTCATCACCGTCGTCGCGGTGGTCCTCGCGAGCATGGCGGCCTACGCGTTCTCGCGCCTCCACTTCAGTGGCAAGTGGTTCCTGTTCTGGCTCATCCTCGCGGGGATCATGGTGCCCGGGCAGATACTGATCGTGCCCCTGTTCACCGAGATGACCGCGCTCAACACCGTGGACACTTACTGGGGGATCATCCTGCCGCAGATCGCCGCGCCGATAGCCGTCTTCATATTCAAGCAGTTCTTCGACGGCATCCCACACGAGCTCGAGGAGGCCGCGATCGTAGACGGCGCCTCGAGGCTCAGGATCTACTGGCAGATCTGGATGCCGCTCGCCAAGCCGGCGATCGCCGCGGTCTCGATCTTCACGTTCGTCGCGGCGTGGAACAACTTCCTGTGGCCGTTCATCGTCGTCACGAACACCGACATGATGACGATACCCGTGGGGCTCGCGACGGTACAGAGCTCCTACGGCATTCGGTACGCGCAGATCATGGCCTCAGCCCTGCTCGGCGGGGTGCCCCTGCTCATCGTGTTCGTGTTCTTCCAGCGGCAGATCGTGCAGGGCATCGCGGGCGCGGGGCTGACGGGGCGCTGAGCCCCCGATGTTCGGTTAAGTGATATTTACGCCCAAACCGCGCGCGAAACCTACACAACGCAAGGGCGCGTAGGCTATAATAGGGCGTTCCCTTTCAGTATTGTATATTTTGTGAAAGGATGGAGCCTTCGTGACGCCCGCGCGCAGAGATTCGTGGCGCGCCAATTGGCGTATCTACGCCCGGATCCTCGGCCTGCTCCGGCCGCATTGGCGCTCAGCGCTGGGAGCGATCCTCTGTCTGCTGCTATCCACCGCCTTCGCCCTCGCCATACCCACCCTGCTCGCCTGGGTCATTGACGTCGGCGTGAGCAGGGGAGACTTCGGCAGCCTCGCCCTCGCGGCCCTCGCGATCCTGACCGCGAGCGTGATGCGTGGGCTCTTCGCCTACGGACAGGGCTACTTCTCGCAGGCGGCCTCACAGCACGTGGCCTACGACCTGCGCAACACCCTGTACAACCACCTGCAGAAGCTCAGCTTCTCGTTCCACGACGAGTCCGAGACCGGGCAGCTCATGTCCCGGATGACCGTGGACATCGAGGCGGTGCGCAACTTCATCACCCTCGGCCTGCTGAGGGCGGTCCTCGCGGTCGTGATGTTCGCCGCCGTCCTGGTCATACTGTTCACGCTCGACTGGCAGCTCGCGCTGATCACGCTCGTGTCCATCCCCTCCCTCGGCGTGCTCGCCCGCAACGTATCGAAGAAGCTCCGCCCGCTGTGGCTCTCGGTACAGAACGAGACGGGCGCTCTCGGCACGATCATGCAGGAGGGGCTGAGCGGCGTGCGGGTCGTCAAGGCGTTCGCCCGCGAGGACTTCGAGGTCCGGAGGTTCGACACGAAGAACCAGGAGGTCCGGGGACTCAGCCTGAACGCGATGCGGCTCTCCGCGTGGAACCAGCCGCTGATGGTCTTCGTGATGAACCTGCTGATGGTGATCGTCGTGTGGGTGGGTGGAGCCGCGGTGATCGGCCGGCACCTCACGATCGGCACGCTGTTCGGCGTGACGCAGTACCTGTTCCTGCTGAACACGCCCGTGATGACCTTCGGCTTCATGGTCAACTGGTTCAGCCGCGGCCTCTCGGGCGGCGCGCGCATATTCCAGGTGCTCGACACCGAGCCCGAGATCGTGGATCGGCCCGGCGCCCGGCCCCTGCTCAATGCGAAGGGGCACGTTCGATTCGAGCACGTCTCGTTCGAGTACATTCGGGGCAGGCCCGTGCTCGAGGACATAGACATCGAGGCCCGGCCGGGGCAGACGATCGCGCTCCTGGGAGCGACCGGCAGCGGCAAGAGCACCGTGCTCCACCTGCTCCCGCGCTTCTACGACGTGAGCGAGGGCCGCATCACAATTGACGGCCGCGATGTGCGCGACATCACGCTCGCCTCGCTCCGGCGCAACATCGGCATCGTGCTGCAGGACGTGTTCCTGTTCAACGCGACCCTGCACGACAACATAGCGTTCGGGGTGGGGCACGCCACCGAGGAGCAGGTGATGGCGGCGGCGAAGGCCGCGCGGGTGGACGAGTTCGCGCGGAGGCTGCCGGACGGCTACGACACCTGGGTCGGCGAGCGGGGGGTGACCCTCTCCGGCGGGCAGAAGCAGCGCGTGGCGATCGCGCGCACGATCCTGCTCAACCCGCGAATCCTCGTGCTCGACGAGGCGACCTCGAGCGTGGACATGGAGACCGAGTACCTCATCCAGCAGGCGCTCGAGAACATGATGAGCGGCCGCACGACCTTCGTCGTCGCCTCGCGCCTGCGCACGATCAAGAGCGCCGACCAGATCCTCGTGCTCGACCGCGGGCGGATCGTGGAGCGCGGCACCCACGAGGAACTGCTCGCGCTCGGCGGTGAGTACGCGAAGATCTACGACCTACAGCTGCGCGAGCAGGAGGAGTTCGAACAGCAGGCGCTCGGCGCTGGCTCGTGCAGTGGGAAACAGAAGGTGGCCCGATGACTGCAGAATCGTACGTACTGGCCCGAAGGCGCAGGCCGCGCAGCAAGCTCGACCTCGCCGCGATGGATGAGGACGAGAGGTCGGGCGGGTTCCGATGGGGGCTGGTCAAGCGTTTCGGGCCGTACGTCGCGCCGTACAAGTGGAGGGTCATCGCGAGCGCGTGCCTCATGGTCGTGTACACGCTCTCGAGCCTCGCCAGCCCGTATCTGATCGGTAGGGCGATAGACGCGATCCGTCAGACGCACGACCTCGGCAGCCTCACGGTCATATCCCTGCTCCTGCTCGCCGCGAACGTGATCGCCTGGCAGGCGCAGTTCTGGCAGACCTGGACTATGTCCTGGGCCGGGCAGCAGGCGCTGTACAGGCTGAGCTCGGACATGTACCGGCACATCCAGGCTCTGTCGCTGAGCTTCTACGACCGCACCGAGATCGGCCGGGTGATGTCGCGCCTGCAGAGCGACATCACGGTGCTCGAGGGCGTGCTGAGCAACGGCCTGCTCTCGATGCTCGCCTCCGTGATCTCGCTCGGCGGCATCATATTCGTGATGCTCGGGATGAATCCGGGGCTGGCGCTGCTGACCTTCTCGGTGCTGCCGTTCATGTTCGCGATCGCGTGGTTCTGGCAGCGTCACGCGCAGCGCTCGTTCCGCCGCACCCGAGCGGCGATCTCGCTCGTGAACTCCACGCTCCAGGAGAACATCTCCGGGATGCGCGTCATCCAGGCGCTCGCGCGCGAGGACCGCAACAGCGCGGAGTTCGACGACCTGAACCGACACAACCGCGACACGAATCTCGAGTCGACGAAGATCGCCTCGCTGATCCTCCCGCTCGTGGAGGTGGTCGCGGCGGTGGCGATAGCGCTCGTGGTCGTCGTGGGCGGGCTGCAGGTGGCGCACCACGAGCTCGCGATCGGCACGCTCGTCGCGTTCACCCTGTACATCAACCAGTTCTTCAACCCGATCCGCAACCTGAGCATGCAGTACAGCCAGCTCCAGCGCGCGGGCGTGGCCGCCGAGCGCATCTTCCAGATCCTCGGCATACCGGTCGAGATCCAGGACGCCCCGGACGCGCGCGACCTGCCCCAGATCGAGGGGAGGGTGGAGTTCCGCGACGTGACGTTTGGCTACGATCCGGAGAAGCCGGTGCTGCGGGGATTCAATCTGAAGATCGAGCCCGGACAGACGGTCGCGATCGTCGGGCCTACCGGCGCCGGCAAGAGCACGATCGTCTCGCTCGTGTCCCGATTCTACGATGTCCAGGGTGGCTCTGTGCTCGTGGACGGACGGGACGTGCGCGAGGTGACGCAGCGCTCGCTCCGAAGCCAGGTGGGCGTCGTGCTGCAGGACCCCTTCCTGTTCACCGGCACGATCAGCGACAACATCCGGTACGGCAAGCTCGACGCGACGCAGGAGGAGATCGAGGAGGCCGCGAAGGCGGTGGGCGCTCACGATCTGATCCTGCGCCTGCCCGACGGCTACGACACCCAGATCCGCGAGCGCGGCCAGAACCTGAGCAACGGCCAGCGACAGCTGATATCGTTCGCCCGCGCGCTGCTATCCGACCCCCGCATCCTGATACTGGACGAGGCGACCGCGAACATAGACACCGTGACGGAGGCGATAGTGCAGCAGGGGCTGCAGAGGCTGCTCTCGGGCCGCACGGCCATAGTGATCGCGCACAGGCTCTCGACGATCAAGAATGCGGTCGTGATCGTCGTGCTCCAGGACGGCAGGATCGTCGAGAAGGGCGCGCACGTCGAGCTCCTGGCGAAGGGTGGGGAGTACGCCCAGCTCTACGCGATGGGCTTCCGCCACACCCAGAGCGAGGTCGCGTAGGCACGGAGGAGCCCGGATCCGCGGACGATCACCCTTCGTTCACCCGGATTCGGTATGAGAGTACGATTCGGGTGCTCCTGTCGTCGCACCTGACGGCGATCGAGCTCCGCCGCAGGTAACCGCCTCAGGCTCCAGGCGCCATCGTTGTGTCCACCGCCCTCGTCCCTCACGCAAGAGCTTCGGTCCCGGGGGCTCCCGGTGTCGGTGGGAATGCGGGCTTACGGGCCGGTGAGGCGCTGCACCGCGAGGCTGGTGAGCGCGACCAGGCCCCACACCGCCGCGCCCATGTAGATCGGCCTCGGCCCCGCGCGCCCTCCGCGGCGAACCGCTGGGCAATCGCGCGGCCGATCCCCGAGCCCGCCCCGTGACTATCGCCCGCTTGCCGTCGAGCCTCCTGAGCGGAGACATCACGAAACTGCTCATCCTCCGTCCCTTCCGCGCTGAAGCCTCTGCCCAACCCGCCGCCAATCCTAATCACCGCCCCCAGGCCTGTCCACGACCACCGCAGAAGATGTCGCCCCTCGCACCCATCTCGAAAAATCGCGTTAGGTCGGTCGCGCCTCCTGCGACATGCTCATGTGAGTGGTGATGGAGTTCCCAAGGGAGTACGAGACGGTGCGTAATGTCACCTTCAGGATCACCAGGCTCGGGTTCCGGTTCGTGCCCAGGCCGATCAACCTCAGGGTAGTGTACGATGTCGAGGGCGTGGAGCCGACGGAGTCGCGCTACGTCGTGCGCGAGGGGCCTCCCGCCGAGGGAGAGGACGAGGAGGAGCCGTGAGCTGGGAGCCGGATGACGCCGAGCGGGCCAGGATAGTGGGACTCTGCGCGCGGATCACCGGGGACCCGGACGCGGCTGAGGACCTGGCCCAGCAGGTGCTCTTCGAGGCGTGGCGGTCGCGCCACGGGCTGCGAGAGCCCTCGAAACGGCGCGAGTGGCTGTCGGGCATCGCCCGCAACGTATGCCGCAGGTGGGGTCGCCACAGGGGACGCGAGACCGCGATCGTCACGACCGAGACGCACAAGTGGCGTGAGGAGCCTCCCGACGCGGAGTTCGACCTCGAGGACGTGCTGGAGCGCTCGGAGCTCGCTCGGCTGGTGGACCGTGCGCTCGGCGAGATCCCCGAGAGCACTCGAGAGGTGCTGGTTTCGAGGCTGATAGAGGAGGTCCCGCAGAGGGAGGTCGCGGAGAGGCTCGGCATCAGCGAGGCCGTCGTGGGGATGCGGCTGGAGCGCGGCAAGCGAATGCTGCGACGGATCCTCCTGAGACAGTCCCCCGAGGAGGTCGCGGCGCACCGCCTGCTCCCGCCCGAGGGTCTGTGGGAGGAGACGCGGATATGGTGTCCCTTCTGCGGGACGAGGAAGCTCGAGGGAAGGTTCTCCCCTGATCGCCACCACTTCGCGGTCAGGTGTCCGGGCTGTGGCGGCCCGATGCTGACCTACTCCGAGCGGGGGGAGTTCGCGCCGAACAATCCGAGCCTGTTCGACGGCGTCAGGGGATATAAACCGGCCCTGTCGAGAGCGCTGAGGCACTCGCACGAGCTCCACGAGCTCACCTCGGCCGATCCGGTGGTGCCTTGCTCTGCGTGCGGCAAGCCGACACTCGCGAGCTTTGACCCCGAGCGCCTTACGGTACTGGCGCGGTGCGACCGATGCGGGTCGGAGTGGAGCAATGGGATGCCGCATCTTGCGCTCGCGCTTCCCGAGGCGCTGGCGTTCTGGCGGGAGCACCAGAGGGTCCGGACCCTGCCGCCGCGGGAGATGGAGTCGCACGGCGAGGGAGCGGCGGTCGTCTCGATCGAGAGCCTGACGTCCAACTCGAGGCGGGACGTGGTGCTGATCCGGAGAAACCTCGCGGTGGTGGGCGTGCACAGCGAGCGCCAGGGCGGGTAATCGAGCCCTTCGCTTCGCTCAGGATGGCGTCGGGCTCGTCCCCCACGGTGGGCTCCAGATTTCCAGGCAAGAATTCGCGCAGGATCGAACCCTCCCAAAGTATCCTACACATGGAAAGGGATCGAGACGGAGGTGAGCGTGTCCGTGGCAGGCCAGCAGGAGAGAGCAGAACAGGAGCGAGAGATGCTCGTGAGATTCTGCACGAGCGTCACCTCGGACCCGCACGTCGCGGAGGACCTGGCCCACCAGACCCTCCTGAGAGCATGGGAGCACGAGCGACAGCTCCGAGACCCATCCGCGCGCACGAAGTGGCTCCTCTCGATCGCGCGCAACCTGTGCTATCAGTGGGCGCGCCGACGTTCGCGGGTGCTCGATCTGGGCGCTACGGGCAGACCCCCGGAGTCCTGGCCCGACGTTCCCGACGGGCTGGACCTCGAGGAGGAGCTGGTGCGGGAGGACCTCGCGAGCCTCCTCGACCGCGCCCTGGCTCTGCTACCAGCCCAGACGCGCAGGGTGCTCGTGGAGAAGTACCTGGAGGAGCGCTCGCAGGAGGAGGTGGCCGAGCGGCTCGGCCTGAGCGTGGGGTCCGTCGAGTCGAGGCTGCATCGCGGCAGGGTCGCGCTGAGGCGCGTGCTGGAGACGGACCTCCAGGACGAGGCCGAGAGCCTGGGCCTGCTCGTCGAGAGCCCGGACGGCTGGCAGCGGACGCGGATCTGGTGTCCCGTGTGCGGGCAGCATCGGCTGGAGGGACGCTGGGGATCCGGTCGGGACGAGCTGGACATCCGCTGCCCGGGCTGCCACGGCAGGGGCTACTACAAGGTGTCGTGCGCGGGACTGTTCGAGGGGATCAAGAGCTTCAAGCCCGCGCTGACGAGGGTGCACACGATCATGGCAGAGCTCCACGGGCTCTCCACGGGCGAGGGCGTGACACGCTGCACCATCTGCGGAGGCCGGGCGCGGGTCGTGAACCGAGCGAGTGCAAGGGAGATCCTGGTCTTCTGCCCGGCCTGCGGCGTGAGCTTCGCCCTGGTCGACTACGATCCGGAGTCGCTGGCCCTCGCCCTGCTGGAGGGCAGGAGGTTCTGGCGCGACAACCCGAGAATCCGCACCGGCATCACCGGCGAGGTCGAGTCCCAGGGCGTGCCGGGCCTGGTGGTGACACTCCAGAGCCTGGCCGGCTCGTCCAGACTGGACGTGGTGCTCGCCAGTGACGACTTCAGGCTGCTCGGGCTCCACCGGCGCGGCTGAGCGCGTCCCCTGATACACGAAGATGCTGTGCGTCGCCCGGACCGAAGCTCGCCATCCTGGACTCCTCGCTTCGCGCGAGGCGGACGCGGAGGAGATCTGCCATCCAAAGCTACCAAGGTTTGTCATCGTGATCCCTCTAAACCTTGTCATCCTGATGCGCCTACCCACCGTCATCCTGAGCCGAAGGCAAAGGATCTGGAAGGGGAACGCCGGAAGGTCCGTGGAGCGAGGGAAAGGCGGTGTCGCGACGGAATGTGCGGGGATTCTTCGGCCCTTCGGGCCTCAGAATGACAGTGGGTGGAGGGGGCCTCTGAATGACAGTGGGTGGGGGGCTCGGAGTGATAGGGGTAGAGGAGGGCTTCGGGATGACAAGGGATGGTGGGGCTCCGAAGGACAGGTAAGGGTTGAGCCTAGGGATGACGGCTGCGGGAAGGCAGGATGGCAGGTGACGGCTCCAATTGACAGTAGTCGTCGTCTTCGGTGCAGTGGGAGCTGGAATTCACACCAACTCGGAATGGCGGGTGGTGACGGCACCGAGATGATGGACAAAGGCGGCGGCCGCGGGCCGACGGCTGGGTAGAAGAACGCCGTGATGGGCGCTGGCCCGCAGTGCTGGCGCACGGCTGAGCGAACGACCGCAGTGGAGGTTTAGGGCATGGAGGCGAGCAGGCCCTTCGGCGCTGGCGCGACCGGACTGTTCCGGTATCGGCATCTGCTATGGAGGTACGCGCGGCCCGTGAGGTGGCGGGCGGCGCTGATGGTCGCGCTCGTCCTCGTGGGGCTGGGGCTACAGCTCGCAAGCCCGCAGGTGCTGCGCTACTTCATTGACGTCGCGAGGGGGCAGGCGCCGGGCAACCTCCTCGCCCTCGCCGCCCTCTTCTTCGCGGTGGCCGCGCTCGAGCAGGTCTCCGCGGTGGCCTCCGGCTATGCGACGCGCGGCGCGGTCGTCCGCGCGACGAACAGGATGCGCTCGGACCTCGCGCGCCACTGCCTGGGGCTCGACATGGGCTTCCACGACTCCCACACTCCCGGGGAGATGATCCAGCGCCTCGACGGCGATGTGGGTGCCCTCGCCTCGTTCCTGATGCAGCTCGTCATCGTGGTCGGCGCGAACGGACTGCTGCTGCTCGGCATCATCGCCCTGCTCTTCGGCGTCCACTGGCTCGTCGGTACCTCCCTCGCCCTGTTCGTCTTCCTCTCGCTGCTTCTGCTGCTGCGCCTGCGCTTCATCGCCGTGCCCCACTGGGTGGTCTCCGAGCAGGCCGAGGCCGAGCTGTACGGCTACCTCGAGGAGAGGCTCGCGGGCACGAGGGACATCCGGGCGCTCGGAGCCGTGCCCTACGTCGTGCGCCGCTTCCACGTCTTCCTGGGCAACGCCTACCGCAAGGCGCTCAGGGCGAGCGTGATGTCGGGGATCACCTACAACGCGGCCACCCTGCTCTTCGCCGTCGGCACTGCGGTGGGCCTGTTCGCGGGCGCGTGGCTGTACCACCAGAGGGAGATCACCCTCGGCACGGCTTTCATGGTGTTCTACTATGCCACGATGCTCGCGGGCCCCATCCAGATGATCACGATCCACGCCGAGCACCTGCAGAACGCCACCGCCTCCATCGTGCGGATACGTCAGCTTGCGGAGACCAGGAGCCGTGTGCCGGAGGGGCCCGGGCTCGAGCTGGCACCGGGACCGCTCTCGGTCGAGCTGGACCACGTCACGTTCGGATACGATCCCGAGCATCCGGTGCTGCGCGACGTGTCCCTCGGGCTCGAGCCCGGAAGGACGCTCGGCCTGCTGGGACGGACGGGCCACGGCAAGACGACGATCGCGCGGCTCGAGATGCGCCTGTACGATCCTCAGGAGGGGGCCGTGCGCCTGGGAGGACGGGACCTCAGGCAGAGCCGGGAGGGTGACCTGGCGCGACACGTGGGCATGGTCACGCAGAACGTGCAGCTGTTCCGAGCGAGCGTCCGCGACAACCTCACCTTCTTCGATCCCTCCGTCCCCGACGAGAAGATCCTCGGGGTGCTCGAGGACCTCGGGCTGGGCAGGTGGTATCGCTCCCTCCCCAGCGGCCTCGACACCGCCCTCTCCTCCGGGGGCGGGGGGCTCTCGGCAGGGGAAGCACAGCTGCTGGCGTTCGCTCGGGTGTTCCTGCGAGACCCGGGGCTCGTGATCCTCGACGAGCCCACCTCGAGGGTGGACCCCGCGACGGAAGGCCTGATCGAGCGGGCGGTGGAAAGGCTGCTGGAGGGCAGGACGGCCATCGTGATCGCGCACAGGCTCGCGACGGTTGCGCGTGTGGACGAGATAGCGATCGTGGAGGGCGGCAGGGTAGTCGAGCGCGGAGAGCGCGAGGCGCTCGCGCGCGACCCCGCCTCCCGTTTTCACCGGCTGCTCAGGGTCGGCGGGGACCTGGATGAGGTGATGGCGTGAGCGCGGATCTTACTCCCCGCACGATCCCCACCTGGAGGGTGGTCCTTCAGGTTATCGGCTACAGGCCGTGGCTCTATGCGTCCAAGGCGGTCGTGGAGGTGCTCACCTTCTCGGTGGCGCCCTGGCTCAGTGGCCTCGTGCTCAAGGCTTACTTCGACCGCCTCTCGGGTCAGGCTTCGGCCGGTCTCAACGCCTGGACGCTGGCCGCGCTGTTCGTCGGCATCGCGCTGGGGCAGGCCGTCACGAGCCTCGGCGACATCGTGATGAGCACGACTCTCGGGCGCACGATGCAGGCCCTGCTCGGCCGCAACATGCTCGAGGGCGTGCTGGAGAAGCCGGGAGCGCGGGCGCTGCCCGAGTCCACAGGGGAGGCCCTCAGCCGGTTTCGGGACGACACGGCCGAGGTGGGCAACTTCGCGTATATGCTCCTGGCCGTGCCCGCAAGCCTGGTGTTCCTGCCGGTAGCGCTGGCGACGATGCTGAGGATATCCGTGCTCGTAACGCTCGTCTCGGTCGTGCCCCTGTTCGCCATATTCGGGGTCGCGCGGCTCGCGTCACGCAGGATCGGCGGGTACCGCGAGGCCACGCGCGTCGCGGAGAGCCGGGCTCAGGGCTTCGTCGGCGAGGTGTTCGGCACGGCCCAGGCCATCAAGGTGGCGGGGGCGGAGGATCGGGTGATCGGCCACCTCGATGAGCTGTACGAGCGGTGGAGGGCGGTTCGCCAGCGGGAGGCGCTGTTCGAGCACGTGCTGGAGGCCATGTCCTTCAACCTCGGGAGCTTCGCGACGGGCGTGACGGTCCTGGTCGCCGCGAGCGCCATCCGCTCCGGCAGCTTCACGGTGGGCGACCTCGCTCTCTTCACCACCTACCTGGGCTCGATAGCTGGATTCGTGACCATAGTCGAGCAGGTCGTGGCCAGCTACAGGCAGGCGGAGGTGTCCGTGGAGCGGATGCGGCACCTGATGTAGGGAGCGCCGCCCGAGAGGCTCGTCGAGCACGCGCCGGTGTACCTGAGGACGGACCCGCCCGAGGTCCGGTACCTGCCGAAGGGGAGCGAGCACGGGCTCGAGCGCGTGGAGGTGCGCGACCTGACCTGGCACTATCCCGAGAGCGGCCGCGGTATCGAGGGGATATCCGTGGTGCTGGAGCGGGGCAGCTTCACGGTCGTGACGGGGAGGATAGGCTCGGGGAAGACCACGCTCCTGGAGGTGCTGTTGGGCCTTCTGCCCAGGGAGGCCGGAGAGGTGCTGTGGAACGGGCGCGTGGTGAAGGACCTCGCCTCCTTCCTCGTGCCTCCCAGGTGCGCCTACGTGCCGCAGGTGCCGGCCCTGTTCAGCGACCCTCTGAGGGAGAACCTGCTGCTCGGCCTGCCGGAGGACTGGGCAGGCCTGGAAGCCGCGCTGCGCCTGGCCGTGATGGAGCGCGACGTCGAGCGCCTGGAGAGGGGGCTCGACACCCTCGTGGGACCGAGAGGGGTGAGGCTCTCCGGAGGGCAGCTGCAGAGGGTGGGTGCGGCGAGGGCGTTCCTGAGGCGGCCGGAGCTACTCGTCGTGGACGACCTCTCGAGCGCGCTGGACGTGGAGACCGAGGCCGAGCTGTGGCGGAGGATTCGGGGACAGGAAGGGCTCACCGTGCTCGCGGTGTCCCATAGGAGGGCGGCGCTCGAGATCGCCGACAGGGTCGTCGTGCTCAGGGAGGGCAGCGTCGTGGCGCAGGGCGCGCTCGAGCCGCTCCTCGAGCGGAGCGAGGAGATGCGACATCTGTGGGCCACGGAAAGGGATGGGGTCGGGGCCTCATGACGCGGAATTCGGGCGAGCATCCGGGCATGCCCTTCTGGGGCCACCTACTCCCGTGCCATTCTGAGGTCGCTTCAACCCCCTGTCATTCCGAGGCCGCGGGCCGAAGAATCTGTGGTTACGGGGACAGATCCTTCGCGGAGTTTATCCCTTCGCTCCCGCTCAGGGCAGGCTCTCGAGCCCTTCGCTTCGCTCGAGGGTAAACTACGCGAAGGGCTCAGGATGACGGGTGTGGGTGGCGTCTGAGCGACGAGCGCGGATGGCGCCTGTATGGCAATGGGTAGGTGATCACGCCGAAACCACGCGACAGGTATATCCGGAAGCTTGAGACGGTAAAATACAGGGATGCCCTTGCCAGCGGGTGCTAGGGCGGCGCTCTGGAAAGGAGTTCCTCGTGGCACAGAAGCCCAGGCCCAGACTCACCGACTACCTCATCGTGTACGGACTCTTCGCCGCCATCATCGTGCTCGCGTGGATAGTGTTCACCGTCTGGCGCAAGGCCGTGTTCTTCGTGCTCGCCGCGAGCTACGGCTCGGGCTACAACGTCCAGGCTCAGTACACGAGCAGCCTGGCGATGCAGATCACGACGCTCGTGGTGGGGCTAGTGATGCTCGTCGTGGTGATGGCCGCCGAGCCGTACCTGAGGCACGCCCTGCGGGCCAGAGGCAGGGTGCCGGGCCGGGAGGCTCTAAGGCGATTCCTCCGGTTCGCGGTGCCGCTGGCGGTCGCGATAGTCATCGGGTTCGTCGTGCAGGTCGTCGCCACGACGGTGATGTAGACGGCTCGCATCGCGCCGCCCGAGCTGTCCCACGATGAGCACCTCGAGGTTGCGCGGGCCGTGCACCCCCTCGACGCGGCTCAGCTCGATGTCCGAGGTGGCGGACGGCCCGGAGATGAGCGTGATCGGACGGCCCTCCCGCGCCGCACCCTCGAGCCGCGCGATCGCCTCGGGCACCGTCCCCACTATCTGCTCCTCGAAGACGACGCAGAGGTGGTAGTCGGGCAGCAGCGTTATCGCCCGCCTGCCCTGGCGCGGCCCACCATCGAGCGCGATCGTGCCGGTCTGAGCTATCGCGAGCGCGCAGCCCGTGAACACGCCGTCGGCTGACCCTATCTCGTCGTTGCTCAGTCCTCCGTCGCGCACGAGCTCGACTCCCTCCGGAGCCCAATCCTCCGGCAGGTCGGCGGGCACGACGAGCGTGCGCGCGCCTCGCCTCTCGCAGGACGCCGCGATCTCACGGGCGAGGTCCTCGACCCTCACCCGCCTCACGACCGCCCTGTACTCGCCGACTCGCTCGGCGAACCGCTCCACGAGCGCCTCGCGGGGCTCGTCCGACCCTCGCACGTATTCCCGGGGTACCGGCACATCGTCGGGTCGCTCGGAATGCGGCACATCGCGCAGCGCCCTCCGGATGCGGCCGAGCACCTCGTCGCGGGCGGCGCTCACTCCCTCGACCTCCACCACTCCCGAAAGGTCTGCTCTGGCACCGCGGGCAGGTCGCGTGTGGCGGTCCAGCCGCCGAGCTCTCCCGGGAGCCAGGATATGCTCCCGTTGCGGACGAGCGGACCCTGGCCCTTCCGCGCGAGCCTCTGGGCGAGCTCGTAGCTCCTACGATTCGAGAACACCCTCGCGAGCGCCTGCATCGAGAGGTTCTCGGGATCGCTGCGGGCGCTCACTGGTCGCGTGTCCTGGTACGTCCTGACGACCTTGCCCCGCAGGTGGAGCAGCACCTCGGGGATGTTGATCTTCACCGGGCACACGTCGTAGCACGCGCCGCACAGGCTCGACGCCCACGGCAGCGACGCCGCGGACCGGAGCCCGCGCAGCTGCGGGGTCAGGATGGCGCCGATCGGCCCCGGGTACACCGAGTCGTACGCGTGGCCGCCGGTCCTCGAGTACACGGGGCAGATGTTCAGGCACGCGCTGCAGCGGATGCAGCTCAGCGCCTGCCGCCCCACAGGGTCCGCGAGCACGCTCGTGCGCCCGTTGTCGAGGAGTACGAGGTGGAACTCGCGTGGCCCGTCCCCCTCGCGGACTCCGGACCAGAGCGAGTCGTACGGGTTCATCCGCTCGGCGGTGGAGGAGCGCGGCAGGAGCTGCAGGAACACCTCCATGTCGCGCCAGGTCGGGATCACCTTCTCGATGCCCATCACCGTGATCAGCGTCTCGGGGAGGGTGGTGCACATCCGCCCGTTACCCTCGGACTCCACCACGCACACGGTGCCGGTCTCGGCCACGGCGAAGTTCGCGCCGCTGATCCCCACCCGGGCCTCGAGGAACCTCCGGCGGAGGTAGAGCCGAGCGGCCTCCGCGAGGCTCGCCGGATCGTCGGTCAGGTGCTCGACCCCCAGCTCGCGGACGAACAGCTCGCGTATCTCCGCGCGGTTCTTATGGATCGCGGGCACGAGGATATGCGACGGCGTGTCGTGCGCGAGCTGGACTATGAGTTCCGCTAGGTCGGTCTCGACCGCCCGGATGCCCGCCGCTTCGAGCGCGTCGTTCAGGCGGATCTCCTCGGTCGTGATGGACTTCACCTTCACGACCTCGCGCGCGCCCTTCTCCTGCACGATCCGGGTCACGACGCGGTTGGCCTCGGCCGCGTCGCGCGCCCAGTGTATGCGTCCGCCCGAGCGCGCGACCGACCCCTCGAGCTGAACCAGGTACTCGTCCAGGTGCCGGAGTGCGCGCTCCTTGATCGCCCTGCCTGCCTCCCGCATCTGTTCCCAGTCGGGCATCTCGGCCACGACCGCCGCGCGCCTGTCCCGTATGGTGTGCGTGGCCTTCCACAGGTTGCGCCTGAGCTGCGCGTCCCCGAGCGCCTCCCTCGCCGCCCGCTCGAATGTCCTGCCCC
>CADDYR010000062.1 GCA_902810765.1 Chloroflexota bacterium | reverse complement strand
AAGAATCTGTCCGGGGGGCTTTGTCGCGTCCTCCCTTGCAGATCCTTCGCGGAGTATATCCTCGAGCCCTTCGCTTCGCTCGAGGGTAAACTACGCGAAGGGCTCAGGATGACAAGTGCTGGGTGGCTCAGCCCGAGAGCAGCCCACCCAGCACGCGGGTAAGCACACGGTCGGCGCCAGCCGAGAACGCGTCCGCGCGGTTGTTCAGCATCACGACCCCCACGCCCCGTTCAGGAGCCGTCTTCAGGACGCAGCCGAAGTTGTTCGTGCGGCCGTCGTGCCCGACGAGCCTCACACCACCTCGCTCCTCGAGCCTCAGCGTCAGGCCGTACTCCGAGCCGTCGTCCACACGAGCGTGCGACCTCGTCATCTCAGCGAACGAGCGCTCCGAGAGCACGTGTCTCCCGCGGAAGCAGCCGCTCCCGAGCAGAAGCTGAGCGAGGCTCGAGAGGTCGAGCACGTTCGATATCGCCGAGCCACACGGATATCGGCCCGCATGGTCGCCGTACCTGTGCTCCACCACCGGGCGGCCCCGCTCGTCCGCGACGTGCGACTGAGCCACGGAGTACGTCATCGCGACCGTCGGGTCGAACGTCGTGAGGCTCATCCCGAGTGGGTCGAGCACGAGCTCCCGCATCAGCTCCGCGTAGTATCGGCCGCCGACCGCCTCGGCCACGTAGCCCGCGAGGTTGATCCCCACGTTGCTGTAGCAGTACCTCTCGCCAGGCGCTCCGACGAGCTCGTACCGGGGCAGCGCCTCCCGCAGGTGGGCCTCGAGCTTCTCGGGGTCGCGCGGCCCGAAGTCCATACTGTCGGCCGGAAGCCCCGAGGTGTGGCTGAGCAGCATCCTGAGGCTGATCCGCTCCGCGGCCTCGGAATCATTGAGCTCCAGCCACGGCACGTACCTCCTGACCGGGGCGTCCAGGTCGAGCGCTCCCTCCTCCACGAGCCGGAGCACGGCGATCCCGGTGAGCGGCTTCGTGGTCGAGCCGACGCGGAAGAGCGTCCTGGGAGACACGGCCGTGCCGCCGTCCTCGAGGCTCGTCACGCCGAACCCTCGCGCGTAGAGCACCCCGTCGCGGTCGGTGATCGCCAGCGCCACGCCCGGCACCGAGCACCGCTCCATCTCCTCGCGCACCAGCTCCTCGAGCTCGTAGTAGCTGAACGCGCTCACCCCTCGGCCTCGTTCCACTTCCGGATGAGGCCGGGGAGCTCCGAGAGCGAGTCCACGATCGCCGTCGGCGTGATCTCGGGTGGCACGGGCCAGGGCATCGTGTTGCGCCGCCACACCGCCCTCATCCCGACGCCGAGCGCGCCGCCCACGTCGTCTATCATCCGGTCGCCGATCATCACGCACGCCTCGGGCGCCACGCCCAGCCGCCGCGTGACCTCTCGGAACACCGAGGGATGGGGCTTCGAGTGGGGCAGGGTGGAGGTGTACACGACCGCGTCCAGCAGCCTGTCGAGCCCGTGGGCCGCCAGGTCCGCGTTGTGCCAGTCGGCCGCCCACCAGGTGTTCGACAGCAGCCCGAGCCTGAACCCCTCGGACCGCAACATCTCGAGCGTGTTCGCGGCGTCGGGGAAGGCCACCGCCCAGCCCGTGACCGCCTGTGCGTAGCCGTCCAGCGCGACGAGCAGCTCGCGCTCACCGACCGCGATCCCTAGCCGCCTGAAGCCGTCCCGCATCAGCGCCTCGGGCGGCGCGCTCGTCTGCCGCTCTCGCACGACGCGCCAGTGCTCCTCCTCGGCCTCGAGCATCGCCCGCACGTACTCGTCCGCACCCGGCAGGCCGTTCCTCGGCAGCTCCCTGCTCAGGTACTCGTGCGAGATCGCCCACCGCCGCGGCGCGTCCTCGTCCCACTCCGGCCAGTCCACGAGCGTCCCGCCGAGGTCGAAGATCACAGCCTCCACACGGGCCATACACACCTCCTCCGCCATCCTGCACTCCCCAACTTTAGCACGCCTTCGTGCCCGCGAGAGCGTAACCGGCCGGTTGGTATAATCGGTTGAGTAATCAGGAGTGAGAGACGGCGTGGAAGACAGACCGCTTGACCCCGAGCTCAGGCCCGAGGACGACCCGCAGGAGCTCAGCCTCAGGCCGAGGTGCCTGAACGAGTACATTGGTCAGGATCAGATCAAGGACCGCATCAAGGTGTTCATCGAGGCCGCGAAGGCCCGTGGCGAGGCCCTCGACCACGTCCTGCTGTACGGCCCTCCGGGACTCGGCAAGACGACGCTCGCGACGATCATCGCGAACGAGATGGGGGTGAGCATCCGCGTCACCTCCGGGCCCGCGATCGAGCGCGCGGGCGACGCCGCCGCGATCCTCACCGGCCTCGGCCCGGGCGACGTGCTGTTCATAGACGAGATCCACCGGCTGAACCGCGCGGTCGAGGAGGTGCTATATCCCGCGATGGAGGACTACGCGATAGACATCGTCGTGGGCAAGGGCCCGAGCGCGAGGAGCCTCAGGCTGAAGCTGCCCCCGTTCACGCTCGTCGGAGCCACCACGCGCCCGGCGCTGCTCAGCTCTCCGCTGCGCGACCGCTTCGGGGACACGTTCAGGCTGGAGTTCCAGGACGTGCCGTCGCTCACCAAGATCATCACGCGCGCGGCGCGCATCCTAGGGGTGGAGATCACGCCCGAGGGCGCGACCGAGATCGCCAGGCGCAGTCGTGGCACCCCGCGCATCGCGAACAGGCTGCTCAAGCGCGTGCGCGACTACGCGGAGGTCAGGGCCGAGCGCGTGATAGACCTCGAGACCGCGAAGGAGGCCCTCGCCCGCCAGGGCGTGGACGAGCTCGGGCTGGACGACACCGACCGCAAGCTGCTCCATGCGATCGTCGAGAAGTTCGGCGGCGGCCCGGTCGGCCTCGAGACGCTCGCCGCGGCGACAAGCGAGGAGCCCGACACGGTGATGGACGTGTACGAGCCCTACCTGCTGCTCCTCGGCTTCATCCAGAGGACCCAGCGAGGTCGGGTGGCGACGCGCAGAGGCTACGATCACCTCGGCGTGCCGTACCCGCACGACGGACAGGAGCAGCAACCACCTCTCTGGGAGCCGGGCGAGGAATGACCACGATAGCCAGGCTGCTGATCGGATCGGGAGTGGTGCTCATCCTGATGGGCGTGCTCGTGTGGGCACTGGGCTCGTTCCTGCCGCTCGGCAAGCTGCCCGGCGACCTCAGGTTCGGCAACGACCACGTGCGCGTGTTCATCCCCATAGCCAGCTGCCTGATCCTGAGCGTGGCCCTCACGGTGATCCTGAACCTCATCATCCGATTGTTCGGACGCTAGATGAGGCTCGAGGACTTCGACTACCACCTGCCCGAGGAGCTGATCGCGCAGGAGCCCGCCGAGCCGCGCGACAGCTCCCGCCTGCTCTACCTCCACAAGGCGACCGGCGAGATCGAGCACCACGTCTTCCGCGAGCTCCCCGACCTGCTCGCTCCGCGCGACGCGCTCGTGCTGAACGACACGCGCGTGCTCAGGGCCCGGCTGCACGGCCGCCGCGAGGCCACCGGCGGCAGGGTGGAGATCCTGCTCCTGAGACCCCTCGAAGGCGAGACCTGGCAGGCGATGGCGCGCCCGACGAAGCGGCTGCACGAGGGCGAGCGGATAGAGCTCGAGGGCGGCCCGTCTGCGAGGCTCGCCCGCAAGCTTGTGGACGGCACGGTCGAGCTCGAGCTGCCCGAGGAGGTGTCGCGACACCTCGACAGCTTCGGCGAGATGCCCCTGCCGCCATACATCCACTCGTACCGCGGCGACCCCGAGCGCTATCAGACGGTGTACGCCCACGAGGAGGGGTCGGTCGCCGCTCCCACCGCGGGGCTGCACTTCACGCCCCAGCTCCTCGACGCTCTCCGCGCGCGGGGGGTGGAGCTCGAGGTCGTGACCCTGCACGTGGGCGCGGGCACCTTCCAGCCCGTGAAGACCGAGCGCATCGAGGAGCACAGGATGCACTCCGAGCGGTACTTCGTGCCCGAGGGTCTCTTGGCCAGGCTCCGCGACGTCAGAAAACGCGGGGGAAGGGTCATAGCGGTCGGCACCACGAGCGCGCGCACGCTCGAGTCGGTCGCCGCCCGCCCGGAGACCGAGGGGGAGTGGAGCGAGACGGACCTGTTCATCCGGCCCGGCTACGAGTGGAGGCTCGTGGACGGGCTCATCACCAACTTCCACCTGCCGAGGTCCACGCTGCTGATGCTCGTGAGCGCGCTCGTGGGGAGGGACGCGATCCTCACGGCGTACCACGTGGCCGTGGAGCGACGCTACAGGTTCTACTCCTTCGGCGACGCGATGCTGATACTCTGACGCTATGGAGATGGCACGATAGGCCACTTCGGGTTCGAGGTCGAGGCCACGGACGGCGGGGCGCGGGCGGGGACGCTCTCGACTCCCCACGGCGACGTCCGCACGCCGGTGTTCATGCCGGTCGGCACGCAGGCGACCGTCAAGGCGGTGACGCCGGGCGAGCTCGCGGAGGTCGGCGCCCGGATAGTGCTGGCCAACACCTACCACCTGTACCTGCGCCCCGGAGCCGAGGTCGTCGAGCGAGCGGGCGGCCTGCACGAGTTCATGCAGTGGCACGGGCCGATCCTGACCGACAGCGGCGGGTTCCAGGTGTTCAGCCTCTCGGCTCGGCGGAAGATCACGGAGGACGGCGTCAGGTTCCGCAGCCACCTGGACGGCAGCGAGCACCTGTTCACCCCCGAGAGCGTGACGCGCGTCCAGGAGCGGCTCGGGGCGGATATCATCATGGCGTTCGACGAGTGCGCGCCCTACCCGGCGGAGAAGGAGTACGTGCGCGAGGCGATGGAGCGGACGCACGCCTGGGCGGAGCGATGCCTCTCGGCCCACACCCGGCAAGATCAGGCGCTCTTCGGCATCGTGCAGGGGGGCGTATGGCCCGACCTGAGACGCCAGAGCGCCCGATTCCTGGGCTCGCTCGACTTCCCCGGCTACGGTATCGGCGGCCTGAGCGTGGGCGAGGAGAAGGGCCAGATGGCCGAGGCGCTGGAGGCCGCGATCTCCGAGCTGCCCGAGAATCGGCCGCGCTACCTGATGGGCGTGGGCGCTCCCGAGGACGTGCTCGACTCCATCGTCGCTGGGGTGGACATGTTCGACTGCGTCCTGCCCACGCGCAACGCCCGCAACGGCGGGCTGTTCACTCCCGCTGGCCGGCTCAACATCCGCAACGGCTCCTTCCGGGAGGACCTGCTGCCGGTGCAGTCCGACTGCGACTGCTACACCTGCCGAAACTTCACGCGTGCCTACCTCCACCACCTGTTCCGCGCCGAGGAGCTCCTGGCCTACACGCTCGCGACCGTGCACAACCTCCGCTTCCTGATAGCGCTGGTCGAGCGGGCCCGCGGGGCGGTGCTTCGCGGCGAGCTCTCGGACTTTCGAGAGCGGTTCCTCGAGGGGTATAGTCCGACGGACCCCGAGGCCAGGGCGATGAACCGCCGGAGGCGGCGCGCGGCCGTGTGGGACTGAAGCAGGTTTGACGGCCCCCCGTCGAGCGATTAGAATACGTGCTGCCTGGGGAGGGTAGTTTCACGTGCAGGATCGGATATGCTGCCGCCCTTACTGCGGCATCGACCTCGTGGAGGTGCCGCGCATTGCCGCGGCGATCGAGAGGTGGGGAGACCGCTTCCTGAACCGCGTGTACACCGAGCGCGAGCGCGAGCGGTACAGGGGAAGGGTGCTCGAGCTCGCCGCCCGTTTCGCCGCGAAGGAGGCGGTGATGAAGGCGCTCGGCACCGGCGCGCGTGGGGTGGGCTGGAAGGACATCGAGATCCTGCCCGACGTTCGTGGCAAGCCGCTGATCACCCTCCACGGCCGCGGGCTCCAGCGCGCCCGCGACCTCGGGATACAGGTCTGGGAGATCAGCCTGACCCACTCCAGGGAGCACTCGATCGCGAGCGTAGTCGCGCTCGCGCGCAACGGCCAGAGTCAGGAGGTCAGATGACTTCTCTCGTAACCGCCGAGCAGATGCGCTCGGTCGAGGACGCGGTGATCTCGTCGGGGACCTCGGTGGACGAGCTGAGCGACAGGGCGGCCCGGGCCATCGTCGGCCACGTCCTCTCCGCGCTCCCGCCGGACGGCCTGCTCGTCGTGGTCGCCGGGCCGGGCAACAACGGTCTGGACGCCCTGAAGGTGCACGCGCTCGCGCGGGAGACCGGCGCGGGGGTCTCGCTGCACTGCTGGCGCCGGCAGGACTGCTCGGGGCTCGAGTCGAGCCGCGAGCTCACCGACGACCTCAAAGAGGCGTCGGTCGTGCTCGACGGACTGTTCGGGAGCGGGCTGGCGCGCGACGTCGAGGGAGAGCCGGCAGGGATCGTCCGGGCGATCAACTCCGAGCGAGAGCGACGGGAGCGGGCCCGCGAGCCCCTCACCGTGGTGTCCGTGGACGTCCCCAGCGGCCTGAGCTCCGACACCGGAGCCGTGATGGGCGTGGCGGTGCAGGCGGACCTCACGATCACGCTCGGGCTCGCGAAGGTCGGCCTGTACACCGGCCACGGGCCGCAGCACGCGGGGGTGATAGTCCGCGAGGGGATCGGGCTGGACGATAATCCGCCGGACACCGGGATCGAGGCGTTCGACGAGTCCTCGCCCCTCTTCATCCCCTCTAGACGGATCGGCTCGCACAAGAACGACAACGGCCGCGTGCTCGTGATGGGCGGCAGCCTGAGCTTCCCGATGGCGCCGGTGATGGCTGCCAGGGCTGCGCAGCGCGCGGGCGCGGGCTACGTGACCGTCGCGTTCCCCCGCTCGATGCTCTCGCCCATCGCCTCTCACCTCCTCGAGCAGACGCTGATGCCCCTGCCCGAGGCGGAGGTGGGCGCGCTCGGTGGACCGTCCGTCGAGGAGGCGGAGAATGGCGCGCAGGAATACAGGGCGCTCGTGCTCGGCAACGGGCTCGGGAGGGAGGATCAGACCGTCGAGTTCGTGCTCGAGCTCTTGGGCGCGGGCAGGCCGGTGCAGAAGCGCCCGGTGGGCTTCAGAGCCGGCCCACCGCCTCAGGGAAGGAAGCACGGCGAGCACCTGCCTCCCGTGCTCGTGGACGGCGACGGCCTGTACGCGCTCTCTCAGAAGGAGAGCTGGTGGGAGGACGCGAGGGCAGTGTCGGTGCTCACCCCCCACCCCGGCGAGATGGGGAGGCTGGTGGACAGGAGTGCCGGTGAGGTCGAGGCCGACCGGTTCGGGATCGCACGGGAGGCGGCCCAGAGGTGGGGAAAGGTCGTGCTGCTCAAGGGCGCATACCCGCTCGTCGCCTCGCCCGACGGCCGCGTGGTGGTCCTGACCGCCGCTCACCCCGAGCTGGGAAGCGCCGGCACGGGTGACGTCCTGGCGGGCGTCTGCGGTTTCCTGCTCGCGCTCGGCCTCGAGCCGACCGAGGCGGCGCGCTCCGCGCTGATCCTGGGATCGCGAGCTGCCACCATCGCGCGCGAGCGGGTCGGCCGTGACTGTGTGTCGGCGGGCGACCTGATCGAGGCCCTGCCGGAAGCGAGGCGAAGCCGTGACAGTTAGCGAGCGCGCGAACGAGTCCGGACACGATGAGCTCGCCACGGGGCCGCCCAAGCCCCTGGGACCCACTTGGCTGGAGGTGGACCTGAGCGCGATCCGCCATAACCTGAGCACGGTCTCGGAGCGCTGCGGCCCGGGCGTGCGGGTGATCGCCGTCGTCAAGGCGGACGGCTACGGCCACGGAGCCGAGAAGGTCTCGCGGGCAGCGGTCGAGGCCGGGGCGTGGGGCGCCGCCGTCGCCCGCGTCGAGGAGGGGGTCGCACTAAGGGAGAGCGGCTTCGAGCGCCCGGTGCTCGTGCTCGGCTACGCCACCGAGGAGGAGCTGCGGCTCGCGCTCGAGCACGACCTCACGATGGGCATAGGCGGGTGGCAGAGCATGCTTATGTTCGCGGCGCTGGCCTCGGCCGCGGGCAGAAGGGCCAGGGTGCACGTCAAGGTGGACACCGGGATGCGCCGCTTCGGGGTGGACGTCTCGGAGGCAGCGCAGTTCGTGGAGGCGACGCTCTCGCTGGAGTCGCTCGAGCTGGAGGGAGTGTTCACGCACTTCGCGACCGCAGACGAGCCCGAGGGAGCGACGTTCAAGACGCAGCTCGCGCGCTTTCGGAAGCTGGTAGAAGCCCTCGAGGCGCGGGGTCAGCGCCCGCCCATCGTGCACGCGGCCAACAGTGCGGCGGCGATTGCGTGCCCCGAGAGTCACTTCGACGCGGTGCGCGTCGGCATCGCGATGTACGGCGCCCGCCCGATGGAGGGGGTGGAGCTCGGCCTGGAGCCCGCTATGAGGGTGCTCGCCACCGTCGGCAGGGTGCTTGACGTGCGCTCGGGGGAGGGGGTAAGCTACGGACACGACTACATCGCCGAGCGCGACCACAGAGCAGCGGTCGTCACCATCGGCTACGCCGACGGCTACGTGCGCTCCCTCGGAGGCAGGGGAGAACTTCTGCTGCACGGCAGGAGGTGCCGGGTCATCGGCAGGGTGTGCATGGACAGCGTGGTCGTGCGCCTCCCCGACGACCTGACCGTCGCTGTCGGCGACGAGGCCGTGGTGCTCGGTCGGTCGGGCGACGACGAGGTCACGGCGGACGAGCTGGCGCAGCGCGCCGGCACGATCTCGTACGAGATCCTGTGCGGGATGGGCAGGCGCTCGGCGAGGCTGTACAAGGATTGACCTTCGGGCGGTACAATCGCCACAGTCAGGGTGTAACTTCGGACTCACACAACGGAGGGATGTATAGATGCTGCGGCGCAGGGATCTGAAGAGCCAGGAGGAGCAGCAACAGGAGTCCACGACGGACTCTCAGCCCGAGACCACCTCCGCGGAGCCGTCCACGTCCAGCTCCGGCGGCCTCTCCTGGAGGCCGATGAGGCAGACGAACGAGGAGTGGAAGCCTCAGCGCACGGGCCAGACGCTGGACGGCGACGAGAGCGTGATCGGCGCGGACGACTTCTTCAACGGAGCGTACAAGTCCCAGCGCGGCGTCCGAGTCCAGGGCCGCGTCGAGGGCTCGATCGAGTCGAAGAAGCACATCCTCATCGAGGAGCACGCGCAGGTGATGGCGGACATGACCGCGGAGGACATCGTCGTCGCGGGCCGCTTCAACGGGAAGGTGAATTGCCGGCGCCGGTTCGAGATCACGCCGACCGGGATCGTGACGGGCGAGATCAACACCGACCTGCTCGTGGTGCAGGAAGGGGGCTACTTCGACGGCAAGCTCAAGATGAAGGAGCGCTCGAACGTCGGCCGCGCGACGACGCCGCAGAGCGCCGTGCCCAGCCGCTCCAGCACCGAGAGCAGCCCGAGCACCGAGGAGGAGCAGACCCCGTCTCAGGTCTAGCCTCCCCGAGCGCTCGACAACCAAACATCGGGAATAGGATCGTTTGTCTTTGCGAGCGCTTCGCAGCCCCCTGCTGTACCTGATCGTCTTCGTGTCGGGCGCCACCGTTATGTCCACCGAGATGGGCGCGACGCGCCTGCTCGCGCCCTACTTCGGCACCTCGCTCATCATATGGGCCAACCTGATCGGGCTGATCCTGATCTACCTCACCGTCGGCTACTACTTCGGTGGCAGGCTGGCCGACCGATTCCCCCGGGCCTCGGCGCTTTACAAGCTCACCGCCTGGGCAGGGTTCGCGATAGTGCTCGTGCCCATCGTCTCCAGGCCGCTCCTCCTCTGGTCGGCCCTGGGCTTCGAGAAGCTCTCAGCCGGAATCTTCTTCGGCTCGTTCTTCGCGATCGTCCTGCTGTTCGCCGTCCCGGTGACGCTGCTGGGCACCGTCTCCCCCTGGGCGATACGCCTGCACGTCAAGGAGGTCTCGGAGGCCGGGCACTCGGCCGGCACTCTGTACGCGCTGAGCACCGTCGGCTCGATCCTCGGCACCTTCCTGCCGGTGCTCGTCCTGCAGCCCTCGATAGGCACGCGGGCGAGCATCTGGGCGTTCGGCGTGATCCTGCTCGCCGCGTCCCTGGTCGGGCTGCTGTGGGAGGTCGGGCGCAGGGCCGCCCCATACGCCGCGATGCTCGCGGCCGCGCTGCTGCTCGTGTACCTGTTCCACGGGGGCAGCGTCCGCGCGGCGGCCGAGGGCGAGCTGCTCTTCGAGGACGAGTCGCCGTACAACTACATCCAGGTCGTGCGGGACAGGGGGTGGACCGAGCTGATCCTGAACGAGGGGCTCGCGATCCACTCGCTGTACAACCCGCACCAGCTCCTGACCGGCGGCCCGTGGGACTACTTCCTGCTCGCGCCCCTCTTCCGTCCCGAGGGTGCCGCGTCCCCGCCCCGCGACGTGCTCGTGATCGGGCTGGCCGCGGGCACCATCCCTCACCAGTACTCAGTGATTTATCCTCATACCCACGTGGACGGGGTAGAGCTCGACGGCGAGATCGTGGCGCTGGGGCGGAAGTACTTCGACATGCGCGAGCCGCAGCTCGACGCGATCGTGGGCGACGGCCGGTACTACCTGCTCACGACTCGGAAGAAGTACGACGTGATCGCGATAGACGCCTACCAGCAGCCGTACATCCCGTTCCACCTCGCCACCCGCGAGTTCTTCGAGCTCGCGCGCCGTCACCTGAGGCCGGGCGGCGTCGTGGTCATCAACGCGGGCAGGCCGCCCGGAGACTACAGGCTCGTGAACGCGCTCGGGAGCACGATGGCGAGCGTGTACCCGTCGGTGTACGCAGTCGACGTCGGCGGGGGATACTACAACAGCCTTGTGTTCGCGACGCGGGAGCCGACGACGCTCCACCTGTTCATGCGGGACGCCGGGCGCGTCGGCGATCCCACCCTGAGGCGGGTGGTCGCCTCGGCACTCGCGACCGGCAACGTCAGGAGGCTCGCGCCCACCCGAGCGGCTTTCACAGACGACCTCGCCCCGGTCGAGCAGGTGATAGACCAGATCATCGTGGACTACGCGTCGAAGGAGGTTCGGAGGTAGATGCAGCCCGACCGCTCGTTCACGCTCCTGCCGTTTCCCGGCGGACCCTTCGAGGGCATCGTCTCGGGCCTGATCCCGCCCACCGACGATGCCGGGGAGCTATTGAGCATCCGCACGGTCGGGCCGAACGCCGAGCTGCTCTCTCGCGCGGCCGGCGGCGGGTGGAAGGTGTGCTCGGTGAGGCAGGTACACGGGACGAGGGTCGTCTGCGCCCCCTTCCCGGACGGCGAGACACCCGAGGCCGACGCGCTCGTGACGGACCAACCCGGCGTGCTCCTCGTCACGCGCCACGCCGACTGCATGCCCCTGCTGATCTGGGACCCGAGATGCCGCGCGCTCGGGCTCGCGCACTCCGGCAGGAGGGGCACGCTGGCGAACGTGGCCGCCAGCCTCCTGGGCGCGATGCGGGACTGGTACGGCACGAGGCCGTCCGAGGTGGTGGCCTCGGTCGGCCCGGGAATCCGGGAATGCTGCTACGAGGTCGGGGAGGACGCGTTCGAGACCCCGGCCGAGCGTGCGGTCGCCGCTCCTTACCTGAGGCATCGCGATGGCAGCCTCTACCTCGACCTCTTCCACCTGCTCGAGGCCCAGCTGCGCAAGGCGGGAGCTCGGGTGGTGCACGGCATCGAGGAGGCGGAGTGTACCTGCTGCGGCCCGACGGGGTTCCACAGCTACAGGCGGGATCGGGCGCCGCTGCGGTTCGCGGCGCTGGCGGGCATCAGGGATGGCTGAGCAGCCAGGAGAGGTCACCGAGAGGGCGCTTCGAGTGATCCGGACCTGCCGGGAGCGGGCGGAGCGCTCCGGGCGCTCGCCCGGCTCGGTCACGCTCGTCGCGGCGTGCAAGACTCAGCCCCCCGAGAAGATCGCCGCAGCAAAGGCCGCCGGGATCGAGCACTTCGGCGAGAACCGGGTGCAGGAGGCCGAGGCGAAGTGGAATCCCGGGCTCCGCCAGGGCGTCACGCTGCACATGATCGGCAGGCTCCAGCGCAACAAGGTGCGCAGGGCGCTCGTCCTCTTCGACGTGATCCAGTCCGTGGACAGCCTGGCGCTCGCCGAGCGGATCTCCCGCCTGGCCACGGGGGTCGTGCCCGTGCTCCTCGAGGTGAACGTCGGCGGGGAGGAGAGCAAGGCGGGCTTCCCGCCTCAAGCGCTGCGCGAGCAGCTCGGGCCGGTGCTCTCGCTGCCGAACCTGGAGGTCCGGGGGCTCATGACGATAGCTCCCCTCGTGGACGACCCCGAGCGCGCGAGGCCGTACTTTCGAGGACTCCGAGAGCTCGGCGAGGAGCTGAGGGCGGAACTCCCGTCGCTCGGCGCCGAGCTCTCGATGGGCATGACCGACGACTACGAGGTCGCCATCGAGGAGGGCGCGACCATCGTGCGCGTCGGCAGGGCGATCTTCGGCGAGCGCTAGCCGAGGAGCGACTCGGCGTCCTCGTTCGCGGGCTCAAGCGAGCCGTCGGCGTTGTACCACCACTCCATGGTGCGCGCCTCCTGATCCACCCTGTACGAGAAGGACACGAGGTAGCGGTCCGGCCCCGCGGGCGCCGCCCGCCACTCCCCGGGCGAGAACACATACCCCCTGCGCTCCATGTTCATCCAGTACGCGCGGATGAGGTTCACCAGGGTGTAGCCGCGCGGGCCTCGATGCTCCTTCGTGCGCGCGATCACCCTGCGCGCTTCCGGATCGAGCGCGGGACGCGTGGGCACGGGCTGGGACTCTGGCTTCGGCGGCTCGGGCTTCGGCGACTCGGCCGCCACCAGGTTCAGGTTCAGCCTCTCGGCGGCTCGCGCCGCGAGCGTGTACAGCAGGCGCTGGTCCTCCTCGCTCAGCTCCGGCCCGAGCGACTCGACGGTCGCGAGCGCAGCCCCGAGTCCCTGCGGCTCCCCGTCGCCGGGCGAGGCGTCCTGCTGGTTCCGCGCCGCCTCGGGGGAGATCTCGCCGAGGAAAACCTGCACCTGCCGATGCAGCGAGGCCCCTCTCAGCGCTCCCTCCTGCACGGCCTGAAGCAGCTCCTTCCGCTGCGCCTCGTCGGGCACGCGGGCCAGCTGGATGGCGTCGGCGATGCCGATGCGCTTCTCCTGCACCGCCTGCCTGACGTCGTCGTGATCGAGCAGCTGCAGGCGGCCGTGGACGTGCGCGACGCTCCGGCCGGAGAGCTTCGCGAGGTCTCGGTAGCTGAGCCCGAACCGCTCGATGAGCGTGCGGAAGGCCAGCGCCTCCTCGAGGGCGCCCAGGTTCTTGCGCTGCAGGTTCTCCGCGAGCGAGATCTGCAGCTCCTCCTGCTCGTCCCGGGGCTCGACCACGCGCACCGGCACGCGCTCCAGGCCCAGCCGCTGGCAGGCCAGGAAGCGGCGCTCGCCCGCGACGATCTGGTAGAACCGCCCCGTATCCTTCACGATGATGGGGTTCAGGAGCCCGTGCTCCCGAATGTTCGCGGCGAGGTCCTCGATGCTCGACTTGGACATGCCGGCGGACGAGCTACGCCGAGGCTGGTCCGGGTTCGGACGCAGCCGTGCCAGCTCGACCTCGATCACCTGACCGGTCGCCGTCTCCTCCCCGGACTCGACGGGGGTGATAAGCCCCCGGAGGGAAGTGAATGTCGCGCTCGCGTTCTCCGCGTTCAACCTGGCTCTCTTGCTCATTTGCGCTCCCCATCAAGCTCCTCGGCCAGAGCGCGGTACGCGGCTGCCGCTGGGGTGTCCCCGGCGTACGCGAGCACGCTCTGCCCGGTCATAGGTGCCTCTTTGAATTTGACGTTCACCCGGACGACGGTGTCGAACACTCGCACGGCCCCGTTCAGCGCCGACCTCGCGTTCGTGACGACGTCCCGCGCGTGGATCGTGCGATAGTCCGCCATCGTCAGCAGCACGCCCTCGATCCTGAGCCCCCGGTTCAGCTTGCGCTGGACCTGCCCGACCGTCCGCAGCAGCAGGTCCACCCCCTTCATCGCCAGGTAGTCCGCCTGCAGCGGGATGAGCACGGCATCGGCGGCCGCGAGGGCGTTCACGGTCAGCAGACCGAGGGAGGGCTGGCAGTCCACGATCACGACGTCGTACTCTCGCCGCACCCTCTCGAGCATCTCGCGCAGCACCAGCTCCCCTAGGGTGGCCCTGAAGAGGTCCAGCTCGCCCTGTGAGAGCTCGATGTTCGAGGGGGCGAGGGCCACCCCGGCCGGGGTCTCGAGCACCACATCCCCCAGAGTGGGCGAGGACTGCTCGCCGATCGTGGCGGCCAGCACGTCGTACACGGTGGGGGAGAGGTCGTCCGGCACGTAGCCGAGCGAGAGGGTGAGGCTCGCCTGTGGGTCGAAGTCCACCAGCAGGACCCTCCGCCCGCGCTCGGCGAGCGCGGCCCCCAGGTTCAGGGCGGTCGTGGTCTTGCCCACGCCCCCCTTCTGGTTGGCTATAGCCAGCACGCGCCCCATCAGCCCGCTGCCTCCCCCATACAAGCAGAGATTCTAACACAGCCGCATGAACCGGTAAAGCAGCGAGCGCAAGAACGCGATACCCGGAGGGTTACCGAGACCCGTCCATTACGGACTTGGCAGCGCGCGCAAGTCGCGGTATCATCGGCGTTGCGTCCGAGGTCGCTCCAGCTCGAGCGGAGGGAAGAGATCAAGCCCGGAATGGAGATCGGCACCGTCTCCGAGGTCAGCTTCACCGTGACGCCCGACATGAGACCGGCGTTCGAGGGAAGCGTGGTCCACGACGCCCTCTCCACGGCATCCATGATCGTGTGGATGGAGTGGGCGGCGCGCAGGATCATCTTGCCCTACCTCGAGGAGCACGAGGAGGGGGTGGGCTACGAGATCAGCGTCCGGCACCTCGCGCCAGCGCCCGTGGGCAGCCCGGTCACCTGCCGCGCGGTGCTTACCGAGCTGGGAGACAGGCAGGTCGTCACCCGCGTCGAGGCGTGGGGGCGGGCGGGCCTCGTCGGCGAGGGCACGTTCACGCAGATGATCGTGGACCGGGAGCGCTTCCGGCGCAGGCTCGAGGAGACTGCCGAGATCGCACGGAAGGAGTCAGGGAGTGCATAAGCTCATCGCGCTCTACACGAGTCCCGAGAACCCCGAGGAGTTCGACCGCGCCTACCGTGAGCTCCACATGCCCGCGGTCGCGAAGATGCCCCACCTGCGCCGGCTCGAGGTGAACCGCGTCACCGGCGCCCCCCTGGGCGAGCCGCCATACTACCTCATCGCGGAGATGTGGTTCGACACGAGGGAGCAGATGATGGAGTCGGTCGGCTCGGAGGAGGGGCGCGCGGCGGCCGCGACGCTCCGCGAGTTCGCGCGCGGGCTGGTGAGCATGGTGTACGCCGAGACCGAGGAGCGCGAGTAGGGGAGGCGGGCGCGTGGAGAACAGGTACGTCCTGGCCGAGCGGAGCGAGCGGGTGCTGGTGCTGAGGCTCAACCGGCCGAAGCAGCTCAACGCCCTCAACACGGAGCTCATGTCCGAGCTCGTGTCCGCCCTC
The DNA here is from genome assembly GCA_902810765.1 of Chloroflexota bacterium. GTDB lineage: Bacteria > Chloroflexota > Chloroflexia > Thermobaculales > Thermobaculaceae > CADDYR01. The sequence goes on along the minus strand of CADDYR010000062.1, from coordinate 1,894 downwards.
GAGGAGGCGGACCGGGACCCGGAAGTGGGCTCGGTCGTGATCACGGGCGACGAGCGCGCGTTCGCCGCCGGCGCGGACATCAGGGAGATGGCGGAGGCGAGCCCCGCCGAGATGCTGCTGCGCAACAACCTCGCTCTGTGGGACCGGATACAGGGCATCGGCAAGCCGATCATCGCCGCGGTGAGCGGGTACGCGCTCGGTGGGGGCTGCGAGCTCGCGATGGCGTGCGACATGATCGTGGCGAGCGAGACGGCGTCGTTCGGCCAGCCGGAGATCGACATCGGCGTGATGCCCGGCGCGGGAGGGACGCAGCGCCTCACGCGCGCGATAGGCAAGGCCAGGGCGATGGAGATGGTGCTCACCGGCAGGCCGATCACCGCGCGCGAGGCGCTGGAGCTGGGGCTCGTGAACCGCGTCGTGCCGCGGGAGGTCTACCTCGAGGAGGCAGCCGCGCTCGCACGGGAGATCGCCTCCAAGCCGCCCATCGCCGTCAGGCTCGCGAAGCAGAGCGTCCGGCGCGCGCTCGACACGACGATAGACACCGGGCTCGAGTTCGAGCGGCGCGCCTTCTACATGCTCTTCAGCACGGAGGACCAGAAGGAGGGCATGAGGGCGTTCGTCGAGAAGCGCCGGCCCGAGTGGAAAGGCAGGTAGGAGACGCGATGCCCTACGAGACGCTGCTGTTCGACGTGTCCGACGGAGTCGCGACGCTCACCCTCGACCGCCCCGAGGCGCTCAACGCCGTGAACGACCAGATGGGCCGCGAGCTGCTAGACGCGCTGAGGACGTGTGGCCGGAACGCGGAGGTGCGCGCCGTCGTCCTGACGGGCTCGGGCAGGGCGTTCTGCGCCGGCCAGGACCTGAAGGAGGTGGAGGAGGGCTCCCGGTCCTATGGCCGGATCGTGCGCTCGCGCTACAACCCGATCGTGCTGGCGATCCGACGGCTCGAGCGACCGGTGGTAGCGGGCCTGAACGGGATCGCCGCGGGCGCGGGCGTGAGCCTCGCGCTGGCCTGCGACCTCGTGGTCGCGTCGGAGGGCGCACGGCTCACCATGGCCTTCTCCCGGGCGGGCCTCGTGCCGGACTCCGGCAGCACGTACTGGCTGCCACGCCTGATTGGCTATCACAGGGCATTCGAGCTGATGGCACTCGCCGAACCCCTCACGGCCCGGCAGGCGCACCACCTCGGGCTCGTAAATCGGGTGGTCGAGGACGGCGAGCTGCCAGGAGCCGCACGCGAGCTCGCGCTGCGGCTGGCGAGCGGTCCGACGGCCGCGCTCGCCTACACGAAGCGCGCGCTCGACCAGGCGCTCGACTCGAGCCTCGAGGAGGCGCTGGAGTACGAGGCGCACATGCAGGAGCTCGCTGGGCGGACTCGGGACCACCGCGAGGGCATCGCGGCGTTCGTCGAGAAGCGCGAGCCACGCTTCGAGGGGCGCTGATCGCCCCCCGCTACCTCACGGCCGGCCTGCGGCGGCTCCACGGAAAGCGCGGCACGCCGGCGCCCCAGGTGTCGGGCGGAGCGAGGTGGCGCCTGATCGGCACCGACACCGGCCGCGTACCTCGCCTCCTCAGCGCGTCCACGCCCTGAGAGACGATGAAGTCTGCCGTGCGCGCGGCGATCGCCATTATCGTGAGCGCCGGGTTCGCGGACCCCTGGGTCGGGAGCACGCTGCCGTCGCACACGAACAGGTTGGGCACGTCGTGGGCGCGGCACCAGCCGTCCACCACGGACTCGTCGGGGTCGTTGCCCATCCGGCACGCGCCAACCAGGTGGGCGTAGCGCGCCTCCTGCACCACCTCGTCGGCGCCCGCAGCCTGCATCACGTCCATCGTCGTGTTCTTGCCGAACTCGATCAGCTTCAGGTCGTTCTCGTGCAGGTTGAACGTGACC
>CADDYR010000061.1 GCA_902810765.1 Chloroflexota bacterium | reverse complement strand
GGCCAGCAGCGCGAGCAGGAGCCAGGCGACCGCCAGGAGCGCCAGGTTCGGCGCGAGCGGGGTCACGGCGCTGATGTTTCCGCTCGCGAGGGTCGCCAGGGCCATGATCCCCTTCCGGCTCCAGCGGTCCCCCAGCGCTCCGAGATAGCCCGGCGCCACGGAGTAGGCTATCGCGGCGGGCGCGTACGCGACCCCGATCCAGAAGATGCTCGCCCGGAACCGGTCCTGGAGGTAGATCAGCATGATCGGCGTCGTCAGCGCGTAGGCGCACTCGACGACGAAGGACACGGCGAGCAGCAGCGCGAGGGTCGGGGCGCGGGCGGGCCTCGCGACCGGCTCCTCCTTCGGGATGCGCGCCGCACGCGTCCTGAGCGCGAACAGCGCCAGGGCGACGAGGTTGGTGAGGGCGAACGCCCAGAACGCGGCTCTCCAGCCCGCGACCACCCCCAGCCATACCGAGAGACCGTAGCCTACGAGCGTGCCGAGGATCGAGCCCGCGTTCGAGCCCTCGATCAGCAGGCCGAAGAGCCTACCGCGCGTCTCTCCCTCGCCGTGGTCGGAAAGGAGCGCGTACACGGCGACCCAGAAGATGGCGCTCGCCACGCCCTGCGCGACCCGCGCGGCGTACAGGACGGGCAGGGTGAAGCTCGCGGCGAAGAGCACGGTTGCCAGGAGGTACAGCACGGCCCCCGCGACGACGAACGGGCGCCTGCCGAGGCGGTCGGTGGCGATGCCGGCGAGTGGTCTGCCGAACACTCCGACCAAGGAGAAGGCGGTGAAGAGCGTGCCGATCTCGAGCCCGGAGGCCCCGAGCGCGCGGGCGTACAGGGGCAGGAAGACGGCGAGCGCGCCGAACGGCAGGGACATCAGGAACACGGGCGCGACGGTGCCCGTCGGATCCCTCCAGCTCTCGAGCCCCCTGACCTTCATAGCTACTTCGAGTATAGCCCGGTCGTCCCGGCTTGACTCTCCAGCACGTCCATTGTAAAATACTTCAACAAGTATTGAAGTAAAGGGGGCGTGAGTTGGACGGTGGGCAGGCGGCGCCGCTCGGGCCGCTGGTCGAGACGTACAAGGCGCTTGCGGACGAGACGAGGCTGAGGATACTGGGGATGGTCGCCGAGCGCCCGCGCAACGGTACGGAGCTGGCGGCGGCGCTGGGCGTGACGCAGCCCGCGGTATCGCACCACATCGAGAGGCTCCGGAGGGCGGGGCTCGTGCGCGAGCTGCGTGAGGGGCGCGAGCGCGTGTACGGTCTGAACCGCGGGGCGCTGACGAGACTGGCACGAGAGCAGCTGCGGCAGGCGGAGGTCGAGGTCGAGACCGACGCCGAGCGGGTGCTGCGCGATTTCTTCGACGGAGAGAGGCTCAGGGCGATCCCCGCGCAGCGCAAGAAGCGCGTGGTGGTGCTGCGGGAGCTGCTCAGACGCTTCGAGCCGGGACGGGAATACACCGAGCGCGAGGTGAACGACGCGCTTCGAGTCGCGCACGAGGACGTCGCGACCCTCAGACGGGAGCTCGTGATGTACGGCTTCATGGAGCGCGAGGGAGGCGTGTACCGGGTCGCCGAGCGCCCGCCGGAGTACAGCGTGAACGTCTCACAGGAGCTCACGCTGTAGGCGGGAGGGCAGCGAAGGCCTGCCCTCCCGCCCCGGCCGTCGCGACGTTTCGCGCCGATGATCCTGCCGAAGTGGCTCGGTCCGGATGGTCGCCTCAGCTGCTTCGGGCAGTACCCCCGTCACCCAGCGGTGGAGCCCGGTGCTCCTCACCCGCTCGACTTAGCCCGCGGCCTCGCGGTCGGCGTGCATCTCCTCCTCCTCGATCTCGGCGAGGTGCGAGGAGTCGTTCGCGCAGGCGATGGCCGGGCCGCCGGCTCCGAGCACGACCTCCGTGATCGCACAGTTGTCGAAGCGGTGGTCCGGATGCGCGAAAGGGGTGCCGGACATGAGGTGGGCCACGGCCCAGCGCAGCGTGCCGCCGTGCGAGACTACCACGACCGTGCCGAAGGGCTGCTGCGAGGTGATGAGGTCCATCACGCGCGCGGCGCGCACGGCGACGTCCCTCCGGCTCTCGCCACCCGGCCAGCGGGCGTCGCGGTCACCGCTCTCGAGCGCGTGAGCGGCCGCGGGCCAAGTGTGCTCGAACTCCTCCCAGCTCATTCCGGTCGCGTCGCCGATGTCCTGCTCCATCAGGTCGTCGAGCGTGACCGGGTCGTGCCCGACGCGCCGGCCGATGGTCCGGGCCGTCTCGAGCGCCCGGAGCAGGGGACTGGAGTACACCGCGCTGATCGGAGCGTCCTGCGCCACCCGCTCGGCGATTGCCTCCGCCTGCCTCGCGCCCTTCTCGGTCAGAGGCGAGTCCAGCCTGCCCTGCATCCTGCGCTCCCGGTTCGCGACCGACTCGCCGTGCCGTACCAGGAGCAGACGAAGCTGAGACATCGCGGCGCGCATCCTTTCGGGGCTCTGCGTAGGGCAATGACGAGCAAGCTTAGCCAATCCGGACCACCGCACGCAAGCGCGCTCGCATTGACTTGTGCGGGGGGGGGTTATAATGGCATCGAGATCCTAGGTATGGCCCTCACGCTCGATGCCACTCGGGAAAGGGGGCGACGCCGTGAAGCTGTGGCGCCTCATCGGCGCGGCGTACAGACTACTCCAGGGATCTCCGCACCCTCCGACTCCCGCGCGGCCACGGCTCTGCTCCAAACGACCTCCACACGGGCCTATGATCTTCTCCTACGAGAACCCGGCGGGAATCAGCGAATCCAGGAAGCAGGCGCTAGAGCGTCGGTGCCCCGTCTCCGGCAGCGTCCGGCTTTGCCCCGGCGGGACCTGAGCGACGCGCTGCTCTGCTTGGTAGGTACCCACGACCGCGAGCGCCGAGGGCTGAGCGGCCCTGGGTAATGGGTTGTCGAGTCCTGGAGGTGGGGATCATGTGGGTGCTCAGGAAGATCCTCAAGGCTCTGCTGTTCCTCGTCGGGATAGTCGTGCTCGTGATAGTCCTCGTCCTGCTCGCCCGGCTCACCTTCTCCAACTACGTCCTCGGGATCATCGGCTGGGCGGCCCTCTCGACCCTGTTCTCCATAGCTCGGTTCAGGATCGTCAGGAAGACCGACTACACGATGTTCTCGGGATATATGTCCAGGCCGTGGGTCTACGGCCGGAAGCGTGAGCGGGAGCTGTGGGCGGAGGCGGAGCGCCGGAGGCTGCACGAGCGCGGCCGCAGGCGCTAGAGTCAGATAGCAAGGGAGCAGAGACCTATGGAAGCTCACGACAAGCCAAGCTCACGACAAGCCAGGGGAGGAGAGGCGGATGGAAGCTCACGGTAGGCCAGGCGTCAGGCACTACGTGCTCTGCTACGCGCTGTTCCTCGTCGTGCTCGCGCTGTGCCTGCTGGCCTTCGTCGTGTGGAGGCAGGCGATATTCGACCTGCTGGGGGCGACTTACGGCTCGGGCTACGACATAGGCAAGGCGTACACCGACGCGACGATAGAGCAGGTGGCGAGCCTTCTGATCGGCCTGATACTGTTCATCGTGGTCGTCGCGTCCGAGCCGTATCTGCGTGGGGGGCTTACCCTGCACCGGCACCTGGACCTCAGACAGGAGCTCAGGCGCTTCACGCGTCTCGCGCTGCCCCTCGCAGTCGCCATCGTGGTGGGTATCGCTCTCCAGGTAGTGTCCCTCACCCTCCTCTAGGGCAGGAGGTCCTGCGGCACGGCCGCCGCGCACAGCGAGTGCGACCCCGCCGTCCGGGACCCTCCTCTACCAGGTCTCCCTGCGCCCCCGCCCGACGACCATCGCGCATCGCGGCCGTCTCGGGAAGTGCGACGCCCTCCCGAGAGCATCCTGCCCGGTCGAACCGGTCTCCGGGCCCACCCGGAATCCGCCGCCGGGCCGATGCCGCAGGCGGAGATCACCCCCTATGCTGGGCTCGTCCCTGATCCACACCCCCCAAGGGTGGGAGGAATGCAGCGGAGTGGGCTGGTATCATTCGGCATGACGCTCCAGCGTGCCCTATGGGTGTTCCAGAGGTTGATAGCGATCAACCGCGAGCTGCAGGCAGCGCGCGCGGAGATAGCCCGGCTCGCGGCAGGCGAGGAGCGGCTGAGGCTGGCCCGCGACCTGCACGACTCGGTCAAGCAGCAGGTGTTCGTAACGTCCATGGAGATAGGAGCCGCCCGCGCTCTGCTCGAGCGCGACCCGCGGAGCGCGAAGACCCATCTGGAGGAGGCGGATGCCGCGAACCGTCGGGTGCAGGAGGACCTGAACGCCCTCATCCACGAGATGCGTCCCCTCGGCACGCAGGGCAGAGGACTGGCGGCGGCGGTGCGCGACTACGCCGCCGACTGGTCGCACAGACACCGTATCAGGGTCGCTGTTCGGGTGCGCGGCGGGATCGAGGTCTCGTCTGGGGTCGAGGAGAGTCTCCTGCGGGTCGTGCAGGAGTCGCTGACGAACGTCCTGAAGCACAGCCGCGCGAGCGAGGCCCTCATAGACCTCGAGCGTGCGGGCGACGAGCTGAGGCTGAGCGTACGCGACAACGGCATAGGCTTCGATCCGGCGAGCGATGCAGGGAGGGGATTCGGCCTGGCGAGCATGAGGGAGCGCGTGGAGGAGTTGGGAGGACGAGTATGGGTGGAGAGCAGGCGGGGTGGCGGCACGAGGATCACCTGCGCCTGTTCGCTGCGTCCGGGGGTGGGCTGGAGGTGAGCGAGCCGGTAACCGTCCTGCTCGTCGACGACCACGAGCTGGTGCGCAAGGGTGTGCGCGGGTTTCTGGAGACGCAGCCCGACATCTCGGTCGTCGCCGAGGCCGGCTCAGGGGAGGAAGCGGTTGTGCTCGCCGTCGAGCACGCCCCCGACGTCGCGCTGGTGGACCTGGTGATGCCGGGGATGGACGGCGTGGAGGCCACCCGTCAGCTGACCGCCCGCTCGCCGCGCACGAGGGTGATCGTGCTGACCTCCTACCACGAGGACGAGCACATCTTTCCAGCCATCCGCGCGGGAGCCCTCTCGTACGTGCTCAAGGACGTCGGGCCGGAGGCGCTGGCGGAAGCGGTGCGGAAGGCGGCCTGCGGGGAGGCCACGCTGCACCCGCGTGTGGCCGCGCGGGTCATGCAGGAGCTCCGCGGCTCTCGCAGGAGCGATCCCAACCCGTTTCGGGACCTGAGCGACCGTGAGCTGGAGGTGCTGCGCCTGATAGCCGACGGGCTGAGCAACGCCGAGATCGCCCGCAGGCTGTACATAAGCCGGAAGACCGTGAAGAGCCACGTGGGCAACATACTGAGCAAGCTACAGCTCGCCGACCGCACGCAGGCGGCCGTGTACGCCTGGAGGCAGGGAGTCGTGCGCAGGGACTGATGCACCGCGAGCCTTCCAGCCTTGCGAGGCTCACTCCTCCGGGCCGAGCCACAGGCCCATCTGAATGCGATCCTCGTACTCGTCGTCCAGCTTGAACGCGCGGGGGCTGCGGCCCTCGAACCTCCAGCCGTGTCGCTCGTACAGCCCGATGGCCGCCCCGTTGCCCGCGCGCACGACCAGCTCGAGACGCTCCACCCCCAGCTCCCGAGCCTCCTCGGTGATCGCCTCCAGGAGCGCGCTGCCCAGCCCGACGCCCCGGTAGTCCCTTCGTACCCCCATCCCGAGCGTGCCGACGTGATGCACGAGGATGGCGAGCGACCTGGACACGTCCGCCCAGCCCACCAGACGGCCGTCGGGACCCTCGGCGACGAGCATCGTGCCACCCGAACTCAACACCGAGCCGATCCACCGCCGCTGGCCCTCGACGCCCCAGTACGCCTCGGTGTTCAGGAGCCAGCGCCGCTCACGCGCGATCGAGTCTATCAGCTCCAGCAGACCCTTGGCATCCTCCACGCGCGCGGTCCGGATGAGGACCTCCCGGCCGTCTCTGAGTCGCAGCCTCCGGTCCAACTCTCTACGAGGCCGTGACCGGCCGGAGCCTGAGTGCGTCGTTGAGGGCGCCGCTGCGGAGCCCGGCCAGGTCGAGGGATACGAACAGGAACCCCTCGGCCTTCAGCGCGCCGACTATCTCCTCGCGGCGCTCGAGCACGCGCGGGAACTCCTCGACCGGCACCTCGATCCGGGCGACGTTGTCGTGGTGGCGCACCCTGAGCGCCCGGAAGCCCATCCGGCGCAGCGCCAGCTCGCTCCGGCCGATCTGCCCGAGCTTCTCGACGGTGACCGGGCTGCCGTACGGTATCCGCGAAGACAGGCAGGGCGCGCTCGGCTTGTCCCAGGTGGGCAGCCCGCGCTCACGCGACATCTCGCGGATCTCGGCCTTCGTGAGCCCTGCCTCGGCGAGCGGGCTGCGCACCCCGAGCTCCTTCGCCGCCCGGTGCCCGGGCCGGTAGTCGCTCTCGTCGTCGAGGTTGAAGCCGTCCACCACCGTGCCGAGGCCCTCTCGTGCCGTGATCTCCCCGAGCCGCGTGAACAGCTCCGACTTGCAGAAGTAGCAGCGGTTCGAGTCGTTCGCGGTGTACCGCGGGTCGGAGAGCTCCCGAGTCTCGAGCGAGATGAAGCGGATGCCGATGCGCTCGGCGAGTGAGCGCGCCTCCTGGAAGTCCTCCTCCATCAGGCTCGCGCTCGTGGCGCAGGCTGCCGCCGCCCGTTCCCCGAGCACGTCGCGCGCGACGGCGGCGAGCAGGGTGCTGTCGACACCTCCCGAGAAGGCCACCAGCACGCTGCCCATCTCGCGAAGTATGCTCTCGAGCCTCTCGGCCTTGTTGGGAACGTCCATGTCGCCGGATCTCCTCCTGGGGCTACGCGCGCATTCTATCACAGCACGCCAGAGGCGGACCGCAAGGGCCGGACCAGGACGGGCGGGTGCTATAATGTACGGAATCGGAAGAGTGAAGTAAGCGAGGGTCCCGAAATATGGTCACTGAGGAACAGATCCTCGAGGCGCTCAAGGACGTGTACGACCCCGAGATCGGCGTGAACATAGTGGACCTCGGCCTGGTGTACGAGACGCGCGTCGAGGACGGGGCCGTCAATATCGAGATGACCCTGACCTCGATGGGCTGCCCGGTCGGACCGCTCCTGATGCAGCAGATCCAGGAGGTGCTCGGGTCCGTGGAGGGGGTCAGGGAGGTGAACGTCGACCTCGTCTGGAACCCGCCCTGGCACCCCGAGATGATGTCCGAGGACGCCAAGCTCGAGCTCGGGTTCATCTAGGCGTCTCCGCTACCCCGACCGCACGTCTGCCGTCCCGAGCCCGTCCACTGATCGAGCTCAGTATTCCCCTGTCCTTCGGCTCGGAATGACAGGCTGAGGGCAGCCCTCGGCACGGCAGGAAGGGGAGCGAGCCCGGCCGCGTGCCGCTGTCCCCGACCCCGGCGCGGCCCTACTCCCGCTCTTCGTCCACGGGGTCGTTCTGGGACTCCCCGGAGAGGCCGCCGAGCCCCTTCTCGTCGGCGTACTCCGACAGCTCGGAGTCGCCGTGGTCCTTGTAGCCCTCGGCGCCCCTCTCGCCCTGGCCCCAGGCGGCCTCCGTGCGGACCTCAGCGTCGTCCGGAGCCTCCTCCACCTCGGACATCGGGTACACTCCCGACTTGCCGATCTCCTCCACCCGGCCGGCTCCCTCGCCGGGCACGCCGCCCCTCTCGGGCTGCTCCTCCCTGTTCACCGCTGCCTCTCGCTCCTCGCTCATGGAAGCCTCCTCCCGCCGTTCCAGGTGGCGCTCGAGGAAGGCCGCGGTCGCCTCGGACGAGCTGATGCGGTTGGGGAGCCTGACTATCCCGTGGCCCTCGTCCTCGTAGCGCAGGTACTCGACCTCACGCCCGCCTGCTCGCAGCCCCTCGACTATCTGCTCCGCCTCGCCCACCGGCACCCTCGGGTCGTTCGCGCCGTGGATCACGAGCAGGGGCGCGGTGATCCGGTCCACGTGGTTGATCGGGCTGATGGACTCGAGAAACTCGCGGTCGTGTTCGAGGCTGCCGTACTCGGCCTCGCGCAGCCGGCGCCTCCAGGGACCCGTATTTTCCAGGAAAGTCACGAAGTTGGCTATCCCCACGGTGTCCACCCCCGCCGCCCAGAGGTCGGGGTAGGTGGTGAGCGCGGCGAGCGTCATGAAGCCTCCGTAGGACCCACCCATCACCGCGATCCTGTCCGGCGCCGCCGTCCCCGATTCCTTGAGCCAGCGCACGGCCGCCGCGAGGTCGGCGACGGAGTCCATCCGCCTGCGCACGTCGTCGAGGTGGGTGTACGCCTTGCCGTAGCCGGTGCTCCCGCGCACGTTCGGCACTAGCACGCCGAACCCGCGGTGGGCCAGGTACTGGATGGTGGGGTTGAACGCTGGCCGGGCCTGGCTCTCGGGACCGCCGTGCACGTGCACGACCACCGGCAGCGGAGGAGCGGCGTCGCGCGGTGTGTACAGGAACGCCGGGACGCTCAGCCCGTCGAAGCTGGTGAAGCGGACCAGCCCGGGCTCCGAGAGCGCGTCGTCGGGGATGCCCGCGCGCGACGCGCGGGTGACGCGCCGGACCCGTCCGCTCGAGGTGTCCACCGCCCACACGTTCGCGTTCAGCGTGGGGCCGGTGAGGGTCAGCACGAGCGAGGAGCCGTCCCGTGAGAGCGACATGTCAGCCACGACGCCGTCGGGAAGGCCGCTCACCTCGATCTGTGCCCCGTCTCTCGACAGGTACAGCCTGCTGTAGCCGTCCTCGTTCAGCGTGTAGGCCACCACCCGGCCGTCGGGGCTGCACGTGAGCGCCTCGGCGTCCCATTCCGTGTCCTGGAGGAAGCTCATCCTCCGTGAGCGCAAGTCGAGCCGGGCGGGTGCGGCGAACTCCCGGTCCAGGTTCGAGATGAGCAGCAGAGCGTCGTCGCCTGCGAAGTGGGCGCTGTAGAACAGCGCCTCGCCCTCGTGCGGGGTCAGGAGCTCCACCTCTCCGCTCCGGAGGTCCAGCAGGTACAGGTCGTTGTCCAGGTTGGTGTTCGCCCTCGCGATCACCAGGTACCGCCCTTCGGGGCTCCAGGCGACCGCGCTGTTCGTGCCGTCCTGCTGGAGCGCCATCCGGGAGTCGCCGTCGAGCGGCCGCACGTACACGTCGAAGTACCTCTGATCGCGCCGGTTCGAGGCGAACGCGACCTGCTTGCCGTCCGGGCTCCACGCGCCCCAGGAATGGATGACGTCCGGCTCGGTCTCGAGCGGCACCACCTCCTCGCCGGATGGGGATGCGACGTACAGCCCCTGGCGCTCGTTGCCTCCCGAGTCCATGCCGAACAGCACCCATTCGCCAGAGGGCGAGTACTCGAGGGCCGACACCCGCTCGCCGAAGAAGGTAACCTGCTCGGGCCAGCCTCCAGTCGAGGCGACGCTCCAGACCTGGGGCACTCCCGTCACGTCGTGCAGGAACGCGACGCGCGAGCCGTCCGGGTTGGGGCTTGCTGCGTAGGCGGTGCGGACGTTCAGGAATCGGGCGAAGTCGTAGCGGGGCACTGGTTCCTCCTGGCATCGAGCGTGCTTGCGCCTTCGTTGCGGCGCCATAGGGCGCATGCTAACATACCCGCGGGGCGCTGTGATGGCGCCCTCGGAAAGGAACGACGTTGTTGCTGCGCCGTACACGCACCCTGTTCGACCTGCTGCGCGAGATCAGCCTGGATGAGGTCCGTGAGAACGCCCTGCGGCCCGTCAAGCTGGCGGTATCGGGGGCCTCCCGGCAGTCGCGCGCCGCAATCGTGGACCTCCTCACGGGCGGGATGAGCGGTCCCGGCACCCCGGTCAGCGAGCACGACCCCTCGGAGGGCCCGAGCGCCCTGTTCGAGCGCGCGTCGCTCGTGGTGTACGCGCTCGGCTCGGGCCAGGTGAGGCAGACGGACGTGGACCTGATGCGGAGCGTGGCGGCGATGGGCAAGCCGGTCGTCGCCGTGACGCGTGGAGGTGCGGGCCTGGTGGGGGACTCGTCGGCGCTCGACGGCCTCGACGACCTGCTCTCGGACGGGCGCTACAGGATCAGGCTGGTGCGCCTGCCCGCGGAGGGCGGCGACGAAGGGCTGCTGCGCGCGATCCTGAACTTCCTCGGCCCGCTGGACCTGGCCGCCGCCCGCCAGCTCCCAGTGTTTCGCCCGATCGTGGCGGCCAAGCTGATCGGCGAGACCTCGAGGGCGAACGCGGAGTTCGCGCTGGTCTCGAACCTGCCCGAGGTCATCCCGGTCGTGGGGAACATCGTGACCGCCGGGGCCGACCTGCTGGTGCTGACGAAGAACCAGGTGATGCTGGTGTTCAAGATCGCGGCGGTGTACGGCGCGGACATCCGCAGCGGCACGCGCGTGCTCGCCGAGCTGCTGCCGGTGGTGGGGGCCAGCTTCTTCTGGCGATCGCTCGCGCGGGAGCTCGCGGCGCTCGTGCCGTTCGGCATAGGCGCGCTGCCGAAGACCGTGATCGCCTACGCCGGCACCTACGCGGCCGGGCTGAGCGCGCAGTACTACTACAGCACCGGGAGCAAGCCCGACCGGGAGCTCATGGTCCGGTTCTACCGAGAGGCGCTCGAGAAGGCGCGCAGCCTCCTCCAGCAGCGCCTTGGCGGTCCGCGATAGGCTGACGAGAAGCATCACTTAGCGTCGGGGAGCGAGCGATGACCACGATGGACAAGATGCCCGGACAGTGGAGGCGGGCGCTGAACCGCTGGGAGCGCTGGAAGGCCCGCGGGCGGCTCAAGCCCGAGATCGAGGAGCTCACCTACGACATGCTCGAGAGGCTGAAGCCCGTGAGCAGCACCGATGAGCTCGTCAGGAAGTACTACATGGGCAACTACTGGGCGCTCCAGATCGCGCGGCGAAAGTACCCCGACCGCGAGGAGCTGTGGGACATGGGCCTCACGGCCGACGTCGCGTACGCCAAGCGGTACCAGGAGCTCACCGGCGAGAGCCTGTACGACGAGAACGCTCCGGACGAGGAGGAGGGAGAGTAGCAGGTGTCCGAGCCGAAGGCGATGTCACCCGAGGACATCTACCGCTTTCGCTGGGCGAGCGACCCGCGCATCTCCCCCGACGGGAGCCGGGTCGCCTTCGTCGTGTCGTGGATAGACCGCGAGGCGGACGAGTACAGGTCCGCGATCTACCTCGCGCCCTCCGACGGCAGCGCCGAGGCGCGACGCCTCACCTACGGCCCGAAGCAGGACACCCACCCCAGGTGGTCGCCCGACGGCACCAGCCTGCTGTTCCTCTCCGAGCGCGACGGCAAGGCACAGGTCCACGTCCTGCCGCTGGACGGCGGCGAGGCGTGGAAGCTCACGAGGGCGGAGAACGGCACGAGGGATGCCGTCTGGAGCCCCGACGGCCGCAGGATCGCGTTCGTCTCGACGACCGGCATCAGGGCCGACGAGGAGCCGAAGGACGTCGTCGCATACTACTTCACCGAGGCCGAGATGAAGCACGACGGCGCGGGGATCAAGCGCGGGAGGGACCACGTGTTCGTCCAGGCGCTCGACTCCGAGGAGGCGGTGCAGGTCACCTCGGGAGACGACGACTACGGCTCGCCGCGGTGGAGCCCGGACGGCTCGACCCTCGCCGTCGTCTCGGGCCAGGACGAGATGCGGCCGTTCACCTCGGTCTCGGACGTGTACCTCGTGCCCGCCGACGGCGGGGAGGCCCGGCGGCTGACCCCGGGCCGGTACCCGTTCCACTCCGCCGAGTTCTCGCCCGACGGCCGCTCGATAGCCTTCCTGGGCCACCTGAACCCTCCGGACACGGGACTGAGCTCGCTCACACGTCTGTGGCTCGTGCCCATCGAGGGTGGCGAGCCCGAGTGCCTGACCCCTGAATGGGACCGCTCGATAGGCAACAGCGTGCTGAGCGACTCCCGGTGGGGCGAGGGCGAGACCGGCCCCGCGTGGTCCGCCGACGGGTCGAGGGTGCTGTTCATCGCGAGCGACCGCGGTGCCTCAAACGTGTACTCGCTGGAGCTTGCGAGCGGTGGCGTGAGCCAGGTCACGACCGGACCCCGCATGGTGGACGGCTTCACGCTCGCAGGAGACAGGGTTGCCTACGTCGCCGCCGACCTCCTCGACCCCGGCGATGTGTACGTGTCCGCTCTGGATGGCAGTGGTGAGGTGAGGCTCACCAGGCTGAACGAGGAGCTGCTGTCCGAGTACGAGCTCTCGCGGCCCGAGGAGGTGAGCATCTCGAGCACGGAAGGCACCGAGGTCCAGGGGTGGCTGCTCAGGCCCCGAGGCTTTCGGGAGGGGGAGAGGTATCCGCTCGTCATCGAGGTGCACGGAGGCCCCCACTCCCTGTACGGGCACTCCTTCTTCCACGAGTTCCAAGTGCTCGCGGCGACGGGCTACGGGGTGCTGTTCACGAACCCGCGGGGCAGCGCGGGGTACGGGCAGCGCTTTCAGGCGTGCATCGCGCGGGGATGGGGTGAGCGGGACTTCCAGGACGTGATGGCCGTCGCGGACTGGGCCGCCGCGCTGCCCTGGGTGGACCCCGAGCGGATGGGGATCACCGGTGGCTCGTACGGCGGGTTCCTGACCAACTGGGTCGTCGGCCACACCGACAGGTTCCGCGCGGCGGCCACGCAGAGGTGCGTCTCGAACTTCGCGTCGTTCTACGGCACGAGCGACATAGGGCCAATCTTCTCGGAGTGGCAGGTCGGCGGCACCCCCTGGGACAATCCCGAGGGCTACAGGCGCGCTTCGCCGATAACCTACGTCGAGAACATACGCACCCCGCTGCTGATCCTGCACAGCGAGCAGGATCACCGCTGCCCGGTCGAGCAGGCGGAGCAGCTGTTCGTCGCGCTCAAGCGGCTTGGGCGGGAGGCCGAGTTCGTGCGCTTTCCACAGGAGTCGCACGGCCTCTCGCGCGGGGGCAAGCCCGCGAGGCGGGTCGAGCGCCTGAGGCGGCTCGTAGGCTGGTTCGAGCGCCACGTGCCGCCGAACTGTGCCGGAAACGCCGCGCAGGGCTGACGGAGCTACCTGATCACGCCGACGCCGTCCACGTCCACGCGGCTGCCCTTGGAGGCCGTGTTCCTCGTGCCGAGGACGCGTATCTGGACCGTGTGGTAGGAGTTGCGGTTGCCGAGCGAGCGGCTGTACACGACCACGCGGTTGGTGTACGTGCTCGAGTAGAGGTCCACGGTGGCTACGCGCACGCCGTCCACGATCAAGGCCGCCTTGCCCTTGTCCGGTCCCCTCGTGCCGACCCACGCGACTTGTCTGCCGTAGAACCGCAGGCTCACACTTCGGCCTGAGTAAGGCGAGAAATGCAGCGTTGCCAGGAAGTGGCCGTAGTGCGACCCGGAAACCGCTCCCCACGACCGCGAGTAGGAGAGCGAGGCGTCGTCGTATGGCACGGCGCAGTAAGACCTCCGCCACGAGCTGGCGTTGCCCGCCCTGTCGACCGAGCGCATCCGGAGGGTGTACACCCTCCCGGGCTGGAGACGCATCGGATAGCCTCCCGAGCCGAAGTACGCGCTCCGGGAGGTCGTCGCGGTCCTCCAGTTGCGCCACGCCCCGTTCGACCAGTACTGGACCTGGTAGTACGCCATGCCGGACTGGCCGTCGGAGCCGCCCCAGGTCACGGGGAACGTCAGGCCGGCTCCGGACTCCGTCGAGTACTGGGGCGCGTGGACCCACGCGGAGGGCGCGGTGGTGTCGGCCAGCACGACGGGCTTGATCGTCACGATCGGCCCGAAGGTGCCATCGTAGCCTCCCGGCGCATCGCCCTCCGAGACCAGCCGGAAGGACTGCGTGTAGCTGCCGGGAGGCACGCTGCCCCCGAGCCTCACCCGGAAGTTGGCGGTGCCGCCGGGGGGCACGGACGGCTCCACCATCGGTATCCGGGTCGGGGAGAGCCAGTAGCCGCTCACGTAGAACCTGCTCCGGCTGTTGTAGGGCGAGGTCCCCAGGTACATCGCGTTGTGACTCGAGGTCGGAGAGCGGTACCAGGTGACGGTGCCGGTGTTCCTGATCTGGATCGTGGCGGTGGTCTGCGTCTGCTCGTAGTAGCTGGGGGCCGCGCCGCTGCCGGAGACTGTCGAGGCCGAGTAGCCCGGAGCCACTACGTTCAGCTTGCGCACGGCGTACGACAGCCCGGACCTCGTCTTGAGCGCCGGGCCGATCCTGCCCATCGCGTCGCGGTAGGTGGGGGTGAGCGTGTAGTAGCCGTACACCCCAGGCGCCTGTCGGGCCACGGCGCTCGTGGAGAGCGAGACCGTCCGCGACTCCCCCGGCTGGATCGCGTCGGAGTCGCCGTCCCCGCCCAGGTCGGCGTTCTCCCCGTTCGGCCCGCGCAGCTCGACGTAGAGCTCGTTCAGGCCGAGCGGCTGGGTGCCGTAGTTGTGCACGGTGAAGCTGACCGAGAAGGGCGCGCCCCAGGTGACGGTGCTCGGGCTCAAGGAGGGGCCGGAGTCGACTCTCAGGTCCGAGCCCGTGGTGGGCGTGAGCACAGCGTTCGGGTAGTAGTGCGCGACTATCCAGTACCAGGACCGCCCCTGCTGCTCCGCGTAGCACTCGCTGCCCCACTGGCTCATGACGTCCGTGCCGGTGTCGTCGGCTTGCTCGCACCGGCTCGTGCTGGAGCGCGTCCCTCCCCGGTACGCGGTCATCTTGAGCTGATCGTCCTCGGTGACCCGCCAGTTCCAGGTGTGGTCCACCGCCTCGTCGGTGCTCGCGTAGCTCACCGCGGGGTTGTACACCTGGTCGCAGGTGCTGTCCATCACGTCGGCTCCGAGGGAGGGCCACTTGCCCCCTCGGCTCACCCAGTACCACGCGTAGTTCTTCGCCGCGACGGCCCCGGCGCGCAGGGAGTCCTCGTTCCAGCTGGCGAACCACTCGCTCGGGAGCACGTGCTTCACGTAGTCGTTGAAGCCCACCGTCCTGACGGTGCCCTTCGCATTCGGATCGCACGATGTGCTTCCCGTGACGTACACACGGATGCTGGAGGGCGGCGTGGACTGCGAGGACGTTATGGAGAGCGCACCGTAGCGAGGGCTGAGCGCGAGGTTGGCCGTGTGCGCGGGCGCGGGCTGCGAGAGGCTCACCTGCCGCTTGCTCAGCTCCGCGGTGATGCGCAGCGTGTCGTTCGGCAGGACGCGCGCGTCCGAGAGCCTCCAGGTGCCGTATCCCCTCGCGCGCACGGTGACGTCCGTGAGCAGGTACTCGCCGCTCACCTGGATCGGCCCGAACCTGAAAGCGCCTTCGGAGCTAGTGGTAGTGGTCGCGCCCGCCGCGGAGACGGTGGCGTTCGGGACGGGGCGCCCTGAGTAGGTGACCGTGCCCTCGACGTAGCCCGCCGAGGAGGCGTGCGTGACCGCCGGGCGCGCGAGGAGCAGCGCGCACAGCAGGAGGAGGATCGGGAGGTTCTTCAAGTTGACATCCTTGCTCGTGTTGAGATATCGTGAGCCAACTCTACTTTCCTATACGCGAACGCGCCTGTATATAGCCAAAACGTACTATCCGGCGCCCGTTGCGAACGGTACACGTCCCTGAACGCACTCTGGAGAGGACACGGAATCGCGATGAGCTACCTGCTCGGACTCGACGTCGGCACCACCGGATGCAAGGCGGCGCTGTTCTCGCCCGACGGGAACGTGGTCGCGAGCTGCACCCACGAGTACCCGCTGTACCACCCGCGGCCCGGGTGGGCGGAGCAGGAGCCCGAGGACTGGTGGTCGGGCACGGCGGGCGCGGTGCGCGAGCTGATCGGTACCTCGGGGGTGGCCCCGGCCGACGTCGCGGCGGTCGGGTTATCGGGTCAGATGCACGGCGCGGTGCTGCTCGACGAGCACATGGCGCCCGTGCGCCGGGCGATCATCTGGAGCGACGGCCGCACGACCGCCCAGTGCCGGGAGATCACCCGGACCGTGGGCGCGAAGCGGCTCATCGAGCTCACCGGCAACCCCGCTCTGGAGGGCTTCACCGCGCCGAAGGTGCTCTGGGTGCGAGAGCACGAGCCGGAGAGCTTCGCCCGCGCGCGCCTGCTGCTCCTCCCGAAGGACTACGTGCGCTGGCGGCTCACCGGCGTGGCCTGCCAGGAGATCTCGGACGCGGCGGGCACGCTCCTGTTCGACGTGCGGCGAGGATGCTGGTCGGAACAGCTGCTCGAGGAGCTCGACCTCGACCGCTCGCTGCTGCCCGAGGTGATGGGGTCCGCCGAGATCGCGGGGCAGGTCACCGCGGAGGCCGCGCGGGCCACCGGACTGAGGGAGGGCACGCCGGTCGTCGCCGGAGGCGCGGACAACGCGTGCGGCGCGGTCGGGACGGGCGTGGTGCGGGACGGGCTCGTGATGGTCTCGATCGGCACCTCCGGAGTCGTGCTCTCCCACTCCTCCGAGCCCCGCATCGAGCCCCGGGGAAGGGTCCACACCTTCAACCACTCCGTCCCGGGCGCGTACTACCTGATGGGTGTGACGCAGGGCGCGGGCTTCAGCCTCCGGTGGCTGCGGGACGTGTTGGATGTGCGGGGGCAGGACGGGCGCGAGGCGTACGAGCTGATGTCCGAGCAGGCCGCGGCGGTGTCCCCGGGGTCGGACGGACTGCTGTTCCTGCCGTACCTGCAGGGGGAGCGCACGCCCCACATGGACGCGGCCGCCCGCGGCGTGTTCTTCGGGCTGTCGGGCGCTCACACCCGCGCCCACCTGATCCGCTCGGTGCTCGAGGGAGTCGCGTTCAGCCTGCGCGATTGCTTCGAGATCCTCCGCTCGCTCGGCACGCCGATCACTCAGGTTCGGGCCACCGGGGGAGGGGCGCGCAGTGACGAGTGGCTCGGGATCGTCGCGAGCGTGCTGGGCGTGCCGCTGCACAGGACGACGAGCGCTGAGGGCCCGGCGTTCGGCGCGGCGCTCCTGGCGGGCGTGGGCGCCGGGCTCTACCCGAGCATAGCGGACGCCTGCGCCGCGACTATCCGCACCACCACCTCGGTGGAGCCCGATCCAGACGCCAGGGAGCGATACGAGCGCGCCTACGCCCTGTACCGGGAGCTGTACCCGGCGCTCCGCGACTCCTTCGCGCGGGCCTCCGAGCCGTGAGGGACCTCAGGGGAGATGCCGAGCGGATGCTCCGCGCCGCGCTCGCGGCGGCGGATCCCAGGTCCGCAGTGCGCCGCGCGCTCGAGCGCGTGGAGCTCGAGCCGGGCCAGGTAGATCGGGTGCTGGTGATCGGCGCGGGCAAGGCCGCGTGTGCGATGGCCCTCGGTGCGCTCGACGCGCTCGGCGAGCGGGTCTCGGGCGGCGTGCTGACGACGAAGGACGGCCACGGCCTGCCCGTACCGGGCCTGGAGGTCCTCGAGGCCGCTCACCCGGTGCCCGACGAGCGGGGCGTGGCGGGGGCGGAGGCCGCGCTGCGGGTCGCGTCCGAGGCCACCGAGCGGGACCTGGTGCTCTGCCTGCTCTCGGG
>CADDYR010000060.1 GCA_902810765.1 Chloroflexota bacterium | reverse complement strand
CCAGAGGAGGCTTGCAGCGGTGGACGCGCTCAACGAGTACACCAAACACACCGGCAGCGCGCTGTTCGCCGTACCTCCCGGGATCAAGCACGGGGGCTTCGTGGGCGAGGGGCTGCTCGGCTGACTGGCCGTGCGGACCGACGAGTCGAGACGATGGCTCGACATAAACTCTGGACTGGGGGGCATCCCGCTCGGGATAGGGGAGATAAGTGTATGGGTCGTAGGATCCAGTTGTACCTCCCGAGCCCGACGCGCCCGCGGGCCTCATTCCTCCCCGAGCCCCCGTGCGAGCTCCTCCGGAGACAGGCTGAAGCGCTCGAACGCCCCCTCAAGGTGCTGTGCTGGGCGTAGATCCTCTTCGTTGTGTCGGGGAGAGGAGTGCCCCAGGAGATCCTGCACCTCCGAGAGCTGGGCGTCGGAGCTCAGCATCACCTTCGCCTTGAGGCGACGCGGGTGGTGCGCGCTGATATAGTCGCCGTGCAGCGAACGGGGGCACGAGCGCACAGCCGTCAAGGCCTGCCGTCGGGGGAGGGCATAGCACCCATCGAGGGGAACACCACGTTGACGGTCGTGGTCACCAACCGGAAGATGGATGGGCGGGAGCTCGCTCGGCAGGCAGGCGCACTTCTCGATGGCTGGGGGCACCTCCCCGTTCCATACTCTCCACGGCGGGGATGTCCTGTACGCCGTGACGACTAGCCAGGTCGAGCACCGGGTCGCGCTCGGCTTGCTCGCCTCCGAGGCGGTCTGGGACCTAGCGCTGAGCATACGACCTCGCTCTA
Source organism: Chloroflexota bacterium (assembly GCA_902810765.1). Lineage (GTDB taxonomy): Bacteria > Chloroflexota > Chloroflexia > Thermobaculales > Thermobaculaceae > CADDYR01. The sequence goes on along the minus strand of CADDYR010000060.1, from coordinate 16,698 downwards.
CCTGCCGCTGCAAAGGGGGCTCGGGCACGACCGCTCGAGCTCGCGGACGCCGGAATATGCACCGGCCGTACGGCTAGATCCACTATCCCTCCCCGCAAGTGATGGAGGAGTGCTCACCTCTCCACGCCACTGTCTCCCACAGCACTATCCCCGCCGCTGGTTTATGTACTCAGTTGTCATCCGAATCGTCGGTGAAGCCGTTCCCAGGCGGTCACAGTGCTCGCTGCCATACCGATACATGAGCTACTCAGTCACGAAGAGGATCTTTGTTCTGCGCCTCCAATCGTCTCTGATTCTCAACAGCTCGCCTAAGCCGTCTGATCCACTCATTGTCATTGCGTTGCAGTACATCCTCCAACGGCCAGCCAGGAGCGCTCTCGACCAGATGCAGTATCTGCCACGCCGTCTCGTAGTACTCATCGGGCCCGAAGACGCTTACCAATGCCCGTGCCTCCTCGTCCGTCACGGGTCGCGTGGATCTTGTCCAGAAGACGCTCATACTTCGCCAACGTGTCCTCGTCCGCCTCCTCCTCGCTCGGGAGAGGCCCCAGCTCGACGAGCTCTCGAACCTCCTGTCGCATCCCGCGCTCCTCCGATCATTTCTGCTCTGCGTACCCGGGTAGTACCAGAAGCTGGGGAAGGCATTCCTGGCCCAGCTGGCTCGAGGATTATGTTCTGTGCGGTAGTGGGGATGTAGAACAGGGAGGGTAGTAGGCAGTGAATCTCACTCTTCCTTATCACTCGCGGTTCCCCCCGCATTCACGTCGCTAGTTCCTTCGAAATACTGCTCTACATTGTAGTTATCTATCAATCGAGCGAGATCAAAGGGGGTCCGTCCAGACATATTGGGATGTAGAGGATCAGCACCAGCATCACGTAGTAGCAGGATCAGTTGTCCCCGTCCCCGCGAGTTGTATACTGCCGTCCACAATGGTGTATTGCCATGCTTATCTACGACGTCTACCCGCGCACCACCCTCCAACAGAGCGGCAGCCACGTCTATGGAATACTCCTGCGCGGCCAAGTGCAGTGGTGTGTATCCTGCTCTATCTTGCGCATTTACATCGGCACCCTCGGCTATCAAACGCCGAGCTGCTTGTACGTCGTTGTCAAAGGCTGCTTGATGAAGCAGGGTCCGTCCGTCTCGATCTCTTTGTTGGCTGAGACTCATCTCGGCTCCTCATACCTGTGACTACGGTTTGATGCAGGATTCTCGATTTGATAATGGCTGGGGTCATTCTCGTGCTCGATGACCTGCTCGCGCGTCCAGCCCTCCGCCCGAGATCTCTGCTGCGTTCGCCACCATTCATAGCCGGGTTTGTGTCCATAGTCAAATGGCCCTTCCTTTGGTATGGCCTCGCCCGTGTTCGGATCGATGAAGTCTCCACTGGATGTCTTTGGAGAGTTTGCTTTGATCGCGTCCTTTGTGCTCTTCCTCAGAGTGACTCGCCTAGCCGCAGGATCGCTGTTGTTGGGTCTCAGCCTAATGCTGAGTCCCTCTTTCAATTGCTCTGCATTACTGACTCCCGGTTCGACCAGCCCCTCGGCGCCTTCGGCCAACCTGGGCAGTTCCTCGGCGCCCTTGGCTATGCCGAAGACCTCGCCGTCCCCCACGACCATCGAGACGGCGAAGGCGGTGAACTCGACGCCCTTATTCTTGTACGCGCTGGAGCACTCGTCTATCGTGTCCTGCGCGTCCACCTCCTGCCGCAGCCACCGACCGGCCCCGAACAGCATCTGGTCCCGGAACGACTCGAACATCGTGAAGCCGTACTGCAAAGGCCCGCTGTTCGGGTCCACCTTGTCCTCGACGAACCCGGCGGGATCGCCCGTGGTGATCAGGATGACCTTGCCCAAGGCACCGGGAGTTAGTCCCAGCGGATCCTCAAGGACCGTTGGACGGTCGTCGGCGTACACGTAAGCACTCACGTACGGGTCCGCGATCGTGGGCGCCAACGGATCACTCGAGGCGAAACGCCCCGTCTTCGGGTCGTACCAGCGGGCGCGGAGGGCGTATCCCCCGGTGTTGCTGTCCAGGTACTGACCGTCGAACCGCACGGGATTCGCGGGCGCGGTGCTCACCAGCTTGCTCGCGCTGCGACTCGACCCGAACGGCTCGTACGTGTAGGACCATTGGGCCACTCCAGAGGACGAGGTCACATCGCTGACATTGCCCAGGGCGTCGTGGTGCAGGTAGTAGGTGCCGCTCGTGCCCGCCGTGAGCCCCACCGGTCCGAGCAGCCCGTCCAGGTAGCGACGGATAAGCGAGTTCGAGCCGTTGCGCTCGAGCGCCAGCTGCGGCACGTCGTAGTTGTCATCCCAGCTGTAGTTGGTGCCCACCGCACCGTTCGTCGAAGCGGTCAGTAGCTCCCCATCGCCGTCGTACGTGTAGCCGTACTTGTTGCTGCCGATGGTAGCGGAGTCAGGTCGTAGGTATACCCAGTGCTGCCTGCCTGCACCTGGTTGCCGTCGGCGTCGTAGCCGTAGGAAGTCGTGGTGCTGCCGCTCGTCGTCGAGGTCAGCTGGTCGGCATTGTTGTAGCTGTAGCTGGTGGTAGTGGTCGTGCCGGATGACAGCCGACTCTCGCTCGTCCGATTGCCCACCCCGTCGTAGCCGTACGCTATGTAGCTCGTCGCGGAGCTGCAGGAGGATGTGCCGTAGCACACCTTACTCAGGCGGTCGGCAGAGTCGTAGGTGTAGGCATCGTAGCTGGTGCTCGTGCCCCGCGTCGTCGCGACCTTTGTCGGGTTGCCGGCGGCATCAAGGGTCAATGAGAACGACGAGAGCGTCCCCGAGCTGTTCTTGTTCGCTACGGATGTTAGCCTACCCGCCGCATCGTAGACGCGCGACTCGGTGTAGCCGTTGCCCGACGGATAGGTGGTGGACGTGAGCCGGCCCGCGGGGTCGTAAGCGAAGCCGATAGTGTTGCCGCCGCTCGCGACCGAGGTCTGGCGGTCGTCTGCGTCGTAGCCCAGCGTGACGCTCGTCCCGTCCGGGTACTTGCGGCTGGTCACGTTGCCGTCCGGATCGTAGCCGTACGTGAAGCCCGATCCCGAGCGCGTGCTGCTGGTGAGCCGGTCCGCTGCATCGTAGCCCTAGCTCTCGGTTCCCGCGCCATCGGCCATCGAGCTGAGCCGGCCCGCGGCGTCGTAGGCGTAGGTGACGTCCGGAGTGCTGTCCGAGTAGTCAATCTTGGTGAACCTGTCCAGCTCGTCGAAGGTGGCCGTGATCGTGCCGTCGCCCGTGGTACTCGTGGCGTTGCCGATAGCGGTAGTGGTCGTGGTACGATTTCCGTCCGCGTCGTAGCCGTAGGTCCACTTCTGGCTAATGGGCGAGGTGATGCTCGTGAGCCTGTGGTCCGCATCGTAGCCGTAGGTTGTCACGTGCGCCTTGGGATCCGTGCGGCTGGTGAGGTCTCCAACCGCGTTGTAAGCGTAGGTGGTGGCTCCGCCATCCGGTCCGGTCACGCTCGTGAGTCGGTTGTCTCCGTCGTAGGCGTACTTGGTGATGTGCCCGTTCGGATCAGTGAGGCTTGTCAGGTTACCCACCGCGTCGTAGGTGTAGGAGGTGGAGTGGGTCAGCGGGTCCGTAACCTTCGTAAGCTCGCCCGCCGGATCGTACGCGTAGCTCGTCGTGTAGGTTGAGGCCGTGGCCCCCGATACGTTGCCGCGCGGGTCCACCTCCGATGCTACATTGCCGTCGGCGTCGTACGTCCACGTGGTCTTCTCGCCCAGAGGACTCGTCGCCGACAGTCTGTGCCCCACCCCGTCATAGGTGTAGGAGGTGATCTTCCCCCGAGGGCTGGTGATGCTCGCCAGCCGGTTGAGCGGGTCGTACGAGTACTTTGTCGCGTTCCCCAGTGCATCGGTGACACTGGTCACGTTGCCGTTCTCGTCGTACGCGGTGGTAATCGCGTGGCCCAGCGGGTCCGTGACGAGCGTCGGCTGATTCATCACGTCGTAGGCTATGGTGCGCTTGTTGCCCTTCGGGTCCGTGATGCTCACCTGGTTGCCTGCGGGGTCGTAGCCGTAGGTCCAGGTGTAGGAGGAGGCGACTGCACCGGATACGTTGCCTCGCGGGACGTCCATCGTCGTGCGACGACCGGCCAGGTCGTGGCCGTAGGTGGTCCTCGCTCCGGTCGGAGTGGTCGCCGATGTCAGATTGCCGGTCGAGTCGTAAGTGTATTTGGTTGTCCCGTTGTTGGCATCAGTAATAGCGACTGGGCGATTGTCAGAATCGTACACATACTTGGTGATCCTGCCGTCCGCATCCGTGACGCTGCTCAGGTTGCCCGCGGCGTCGTAGGAGTAGGACGTGATCTTGCCCCGAGCGTTTGTGACGCTCGTCACGTGGTCGGCGTTGTCGTAGACGTACTTCGTGGTGTAGGCCGTGGGATCGGCGCCGCTCACGTTCCCCCGCGGATCGACGACCGAGATCATCCGCCCGGAGGCGTCATAGTCGCGGCTGGTCTCGTTGCCCGCCGGGCTCGTGATGGAGGTCAGGTTCCCCGCTCCGTCGTAGCCGTACGTCGTGGTCTTCCCGCGAGGGTCAGTCACGGTTGCCACCTGTTCGTTGGCGGTGTAGGTGAACCTGGTCACCCCGCCCGTGGCGTCCGTGATCGAGGTGAGGAGGCCGGTGGCGTCATAGGCGTTCGTCGTCGTGTTGCCGCGGCTGTCGGTGTACGTCAGCGGTTGGTTGGCCGAGTTGTAGGTGTAGGAGTCGTGGTACGACAGCGGGCTGGGCGCCGCGCGGCTCAGCACGTTACCCTTCGTGTCGTACGTCATCTTGATTGTGTCGTCGCGCGCGTCCGTGACCGAGATCAGGTTCAGCTCCGCATCGTAGCCGTACTTGGTGGCATCTCCCAGCGGGTCTACGCTCCGCACCAGCACGTTGCCGGAGTAAGTGTCCTGCCATACGCCGCCCCGAGGATCGGTCCTCGTGGAGGTCTGGGTGGAAGGATCTCAGGAGAAAGTAGTTGGGTTGCCCGTGCCGTCCGTCTGCTTGATCACGCGTCCGGTGGCGGAGTCATAGGTATTGGTGACGGTGTGGCCGAGCGGGTCGGTGACCGTGGCCAGGTGCCCATCGGAGTCGTAAGTGTAGGAGGTGGAGTTGCCGCGCGCGTCGCGCACGCCCGTCAGCCGGCCTGCTGTGTACGTGTACGACACGTAACGACCGTCGGGCAGAGTTACCTGACTGAGCAGCGATCCGGAGTAAGTGAGACCGATCTGGTGTCCCGCGAAGTCGGTTATGCCGGTCAGCTGACCGTTTGTGTAGGCAAAGGTGAGCCCCCGGCTGAAACGATCCCGGCTGGCGGTGAGCTCTCCGTTCGAGTCGAACGTATCGTAGTCGCCGTCGGTGTTGCTGAGCTTGTAGCCGCCCGACGCCGCCTGCAGTGTGGCCCTTGCGCCCGCGGCTCCCTCGAACGAGCCGTCCGATCGCCTGATGTACCGGATCTGACCGCCGTCGCCGGTACGGACGGTCACGTCCCCGTCCGAGGCTATATCGAGCGACTCGTTGTAGGAGTGTGTCCATCCAGGACCGAGCGGTCCGCTCGTGGTATCGGCGGACGTGTAGGAGCGCACGAACTTGAACTTCACACCCGGGGAGGCAAGCTCGAGATCGGTGTCGAACCGGTTCACCGCGCCCGTGGCTGTGTTCACCGGGTCTCCGGTCTCCACGCTCGTCTTCTTGCTGTCCATGCCTATGCACTGGCAGCCGTACGTCTGAGGGGCGCTAACGGGCGTCGGGCGTGACCCGAAACCGCCGGGGTCGTTGTAGATCCAGCCGTCCGGCCTCCATAGCAGCGAGGGGTCGGACATGAGCAGGGCCGCCCAGCCCGTGCCGCCAACTGCGGGCCACACGTGGAACTCGTACGGCAGCGGTCGGTCGCCTCGAGTCACCTGGACGAACCCGCCGTTCGGGTCTGCGGCCTGGAGCATCTGCATCGACTGCAGATCCGAGGTGATGTCCTCCCCCAGCCTCATCCGGAACAGCAGTGTGCCGAAGGTGCCCTCGGCCCACACTACAGCGGGTGGGTTCGTGTAGCCTACGGGTAGGTACGGTTTGTAGCCAGACACGGGTCCGCCGGTGTAAGTCTGGTTGTACGAGTCCGGATCTGAAGACTTGGCGATGGTCTGGCCGTCCGCTCGGAACCCCTGCACGTACTGCTCGGAGGATTGCGCCTTCGCTCGGTCGCCGATGGCCAGCAAGAACAGGCCGCCCCATGACCCTACGTCCAGAGGCTCGGAACTATCTCCTACTCCCTGATTGAAGCGTCCCTCGGCGGAGTTCCAGTGATTTGTCAGCAGGCTCTGCTTCATCAAGTTTGCCGCGTCGAGATAGCGCTGGTCTCCCGACATATAGCCCAGGTCTCTGAGGAAGAAGTAAGCGTCGATGTTGTGCTCGGTGGAGGCAAAGGTCACCGGTCCTGGTACGAAGTTGTAGTTGGAGTCGTACGAGCCTACGCCCCCGAGAACGCTGCCGTACCTGCTGTCGCCGGCCGAATATCCGTTGGCCGTGGTTACCTGCAAGCCGAGCAGGTAGTTGGCTATCCTGGTAGCGAAGTACTGATAGGTGGTGTCGCCCGTCTTCTCCTCATACGCGAGGGCTGCACTGCCTACCCACGCAAGCGCGCCTGAACGTGTGTAGAGGTCGTAGATCTGGCCCCTGTACACGTCGTAGGAGAAGCTAAGGGAGCCGTCGGGCTGCTGCAGTTGGGCCAGCTGGGAGAGAATGTCTCTCGCTCGCCCGTATTCTCCGTCCGCTGTGTAGGCATAAATCGCAACCGCGTCGTCGTAGATCCAGCTGCGCTGCTCAATGCGATAACCAGCTCGCTGGGAAGAGTCACCCTGATACCCATAATCCGGATCGTCGAACGGCACGTAGAAGGAGCGCATCAGCCCCTTGTAGGACTTGGCATCCGACCACTCGGTCGAGTTGAGCGCGCGGTTGGTGGTTGTGTTGACGAGCCGGGCGATCTTGTAGCCGACATTTACGATCCCCGCGGTCTGCCAGGAGCCATCCGAGTACAGCGCGACCTTCTCCTGCAGGTAGTCGACGTCGGTGCGCACGTACACCTCGACGTCCACGCCCTGGATCACGCTCTTGCCACCGCCGGAGTAGGCGACCTTCGCGCCGTCGGACTTCCGCACCAGGACGGCCCTCTTCGCGCCGGCATGTATCACGGTGGCTCCGCTGCTCCACGTGCCGTCGGACTGGAGCTCGAACGTGCCCTGCAGGTAGTCGGCATCCGTGTGCGAGTAGACGTCCACCTCGTAGTCGGAGGGCGTATCGACGTTCGCCCACGTGCCTGAGACCGTGCCCACGTAATCGTCGCTGTAGGGCTGGACGAACGCGACGTACGGCACCGACGACAGGGTGCCCGGCAGCTGGGAAGCATCCGCGACGTGACCGGAGACCCAGCCAACGTAGGTGTCGTCGTAGGTGCGGTCGAAGGTTATACGGAAGCCCTGCGAGGCTTCCTGCTGGCTATCGAGCCAACCGTAAGCCTTGCTGCGGTTGCTCGTCGCACCATCCTGGGTCGTCACGGACACCGCCGAGGAAGCAGCGCTCTCGTTACCGGAGGCATCGACCGCGCTCATCCGGTAGTACAGCGTCCGTCCCGCAGTGGCGGCGTCGTCCCGGTAGGAGACGGTGCTGGAGCTGCCCAGCAAGGTGTCGGGTGAAGCCGAGAAGGACGGACCGGTCGAGCGGTACACCCGATAGTGATCGGCGCCGCTCACGGAGTCCCACTGGACCGTCACGGCGAGCCCCATGGAGTCGCTCGACGCCGAGACGCTCGTCGGCGTGGGGACCGTCGCCGCACGGGCCTGCCCGGTGAAGTTCGCGGCGACCACGCTCGGCGGCAGGTACGGCAACCACAGGGACGCCAGTAGCACCAACAGCAGCGCCGTGGTGAGCGCGTGCAAGAAGGGCTTCGGGTTACGGGGTTTTGTTTTCAACGGTATGTCTCCGCTACGATCCATCTGAAAGGCAGCCGGAACCGGTACGACGTATGTGGCACGGGATACCTCCGAGAGCTCACCGTGGGATGGCTGCGGTGGTACGGCAGCTGCGCCGCCAGGGTAAGATGCTGCCTCTATTCTTAGGAGAGGATATAGGCGTGGTTGCGGTGGGGCAAGGTCGGACCGATATGAGGGGTTGTACAATAAGCGGCACGAAAAGCGATACAAACGCGCGGCCTTGGACGACACATCCCACCCTATGCCGCGACGGAAGGGGACTGGGTATGGACCAACGACAGTCGTTCGGTTCGTGGCTCAAGCGGCGGCGGAAGTCGCTGGACCTGACGCAGCGGGAGCTCGCACTGAGAATAGGTTATTCGGAGGTCGCGATCCGAAAGGTCGAGTCGGGTGCCCTCCGCCCCTCCAAGGAGCTGGCGAACCTGATCGTAGAGGCGCTCGGGATCGAGCCCGCGAGCCGCGGCGAGCTCGTGGCGCTAGCGAGGGCGGATCCGGCTGTTACGGCTCCGCTAACCCTCTCCCCACCAAGCCCCGACCCAGGGCGCCCGTGGCACGCCCTGGGTCTACCCGCGCGGCTCACCTCGATGGTCGGTAGGGAGCGGGAGATGAGCGAGGTGATGGCGCTCCTCAGGCTGAGCAGCGTGCGGCTGCTCACGCTCACGGGCATCGGAGGTATCGGCAAGACCCGGCTCGCCGTTGAGGTGGCCGCCGCCCTGTCCGGTGGGTTCGTAGATGGCGCGTGCTTAGTGCCACTCGACTTCGTTGTCGATCCCCAACTGGTGGCGAACTCGATCGAGGAGGCGCTCGGCATCGTGCGTGCCTCCAGAGAGTCGTTCGGTGGCGCGCTGAGGAGACATCTTCACGACAAGAGCCTGCTGCTCGTGCTCGACAACTTCGAACACCTGTTGCCTGCGGCACCGCTCGTCGCGGACATGCTCGCGTCGCTGCCCAGCTTGAAGGTGTTGGTGACGAGCAGGTCCGCCCTGAGGCTCTACGGCGAGCACGAGTATCCGGTGTCGCCCCTCGCCTCCCCCGATCCCAGGGAGGTGTCGAACGCCGATAGCCTATTAGCCTTCGACGCCGTGGCGCTGTTCGTCGCCCGCGCCAGAGCGGTAGTGCCTAGTTTCGGATTGACGAAGGATAACGCAGGGGCGGTCGCACGAATCTGCAGGGAGCTGGAGGGGATACCGCTCGCACTCGAGCTCGCCGCCGCCCGTAGCAGGTTGCTCTCACCTAAGGCTATGCAGGCTCGGCTGAACGACAGGCTGGGACTCCTAGTGGGCGGAGCCGCGAACCTGCCGGCGAGACAGCGGACACTGCGCGCTGCCATCGACTGGAGCTATGAACTCCTCGATGAGCGCGAGCGGGAGATATTCGAGCGTTTTGCCGTGTTCGCGGGGGGTTGCACACCCAAGGCGGCCGTGGAGATCTGCGCTGGTATGCACAGGGACTCGGCTGGATACGAGGTGCTCGATGGGTTGGAGACGCTTGTGAGTAGCAGCCTGCTGCGGAGCGGCGATGCGAGTCCGGACGGGACGCGCTTGTGGATGCTGGACACAGTGCGCGAATACGCGCTGGAACGGTTGAGCGCGCGCCCCGATGCCGGCGGTGTACGCCGCACACACGCCGATCACTACCTGCTGGTGGCGCTCGAGCAGGGCGACCACGATCAGGCCGGCCAGCTTTTCGCGCGCAGCCTCGAGATGCGACGTGAGCTGGGAGATCGGCGTGGGATCTCCATATCGCTGAGCAACCTCGGTCAGTTGGCGATGCGCGAGGGTCGCTACGACGAGGCCGATCGGTACTTACAGGAGAGTTTACGGATACGCCGAGAGATGGGGCATACCGCAGGAGTGGGCGTCTCGCTGCACAACCTGGGGCTTGTGGCTTTCCATCAGGGCGAGTATGAGCTGGCGGAGAAGCTGCACAAGCAGAGCTTGGAGCTGCGGCGTGCACTTGGCGACAGCGTGGGCATCGCCGAATGCTTGGAGGCGTTGGGGGAAGGAGCGTCTGCGCGCGGGGACCGGGTGGCCTCGGTGCGGATGCTCGAAGCGGCCGGCGCGTTGCGGGAGAGCATCGGGGCCCGGCCCTCGATCGGCGACCAGTCGCGTCAGGAGCAATGCCTTCGGGATGCCCGCGCCCGGCTCGGTCGCGACACTTTTGCCGCCGTATGGGGCGAAGGTCGGGCAATGTCCGTCGACGAAGCTGTCGCATACGCCTTGCGTCAACACTCCGAGTCGTCCGCTTACATAGGCTACTCGGATCGCTATGCGAGTGCCCTCTTCTCGACGGACTACGGGTGAGGAGGCGGGGAACTGCAGGTGGCGGCCTCGACCCGGGCAAGCCCGGAGCAGCGCTTGACCATGCTCCGGATTCGAGTGGGGGAGAGACGCCACCTCTCGCCTCAAGGGCCGGGACAGCTCGGTCCGTCGTGTCCAGCGCAAGGGGGAGGAGGGCAGCGGGCCCGGACATTCGTGCTAGATATTATGTGCGTTATATCGGGCACGAAAGCCCGTGCCGCACAAGGCTTTCGAAGCGCCCCGACAGTATTGCTCTCTGCGCACACGAGGGCTGAGACGGCCGTCACGGCGCGGCCCGAGACGTCCGGATAAGATCGAGCAGCCGGTCCAGCACGTGCTGCCACACCCTCAAGGGATGCCCGGACGACCGAACCTCGAGCTGGAGGCGCCCGAGCTCACTGCTCACTTCTCGCGCCACCGGCAACGCTCACACCGTCCCCTGTCAGGCAAGTGCAGACTTTCTTGTTCCCCTGCTCGTGCCGGACCCGCCTCAGGCCCAATGCGCCGTGATTCCAGAACGGCTACGGCGGGTGCCCCAGGAATGCGTATACCGTCACCCCTCTCTATTTATGTATGGTTATGCGCAGCGCATAACCCCTCCAACCACGTTGTCCAAGTCTACCCCTCGTCCGACCGCTTGCCCGACACACGATGGGCTATCTCCTCGATGGCTCTGCGATCCGCCGCCACCTGATCATCCCAAGCCAGTATCGGCCGCGCATTGACCAGCTGCAGCAGTGCCGCCGAGTGCCTGCGCGCCGCCTCGCGCTCGGGATCCGCAACCGAAGCTCCGTCCGACTCGGACCCTGAAGGATCGTCGTTATTATGTTTATTTATGCGCTGCGCATAACCATCACCAGCGAACCGGCCGGACACGCGCGGGTTGAGCTCCCTTACACGGGTCCTGAGCTCCTCCCGCCCTAGGGGCCTGTTATCCTTTCGCCTGTGCACTATGAACTGCACCAGCCGAGGCCTCGACTCCTCCGGAATCGACAAGAGTTCCTGCGCCTCGGACTTGGTGATCCGCCGATCGCTCACGGCCTGCGACAGCACTGGGTCGCGGTGTACACGCACCACGCGACTCACCCTCGACTGCGCGATCCCAATGAGCTCGGCTATCCGGTTCTCCGAGTACCCACGCCCTATCAGCCCCTGATAGGCCTCGGCCTCGTCGGAGGGATCCAGGTCCTGACGCTGGAGGTTCTCGGCTAGAGCGGATACGAACGCCTCCTCGTCGTCCATAGTCCGCACGATCACGGGGATCTCCTCGACCCCCGCCAGGAGTGCGGCACGATACCGGCGCTCGCCCATGACTATCTCGTACCCCTCGCCACGAGGTCTCACCATGAGGGGCTGCATCACTCCGCTCTGTCGGATCGAGGCGGCGAGCTCCTCCAGCGCGTCGGGATCGAAGTGCTTGCGGGGCTGGTTCGGGTTCGGACGTACCTTGGCGACGGCCACTATCTTCGCGTCGGCGTTGTACCGCTCCCCCACTGGGTTGGCGATGCTCGCCGAGGCGGTCACCACGGGCCTCTGACTGTCGATCAGATCAGCCGACCCCCTACGACGCGACGGCATCCCTCACCCCTCCCACGCGCTCCAGGACCTCGTCGGCCAAACGCAGGTAGTCGGCGTGCAGGTCCGTGGAGGAGGTGTCGAATATCGTCTGGTTGTGGATCACCGCCTCCTGGTACCGCACGGAGTTGCGTATGACCGAGCTCATAACCTCCTTCGGCCACCGCCGGCGCACGGCCTCTCGGATCTCCTTCGAGACGTTCGTCGAGGATGCGCGGGTGAGCACGATGCCGAGCAGCCTAAGGTTTCGATTGTAGTAGCGCCTCGCGTTGTCCGCCGTGTCCATCAACAGATCGAGTCCCTGCAGGCCCCAGAGCGCACTGTCCACGGGAACCAGCATGTAGTCGGCCGCGGTCAGGGCGTTCAGCGTCACCTTGCCGAGGTTCGGCGGGCAATCTATTAGGCAGATGTCCCAGTCGCGACTCTCGAGGGCATCCCTCAACCTGACGTCCCCTCCCTGGATCATCGCGAGGGCGATCTCCATGTCGGCCATATCGAGGCTCGCGGGGATCAGCCTCAGATGCGGTCTGGCCGGCACCGCAGCCTGGGCCGCGGGCACATCGTCGAGCAACACGCTCTTCAAGGTTGGGATGCGACACGGATCCACACCGAGATTGCGGGTCAGAGGGTGCTGCATGTCCGCGTCGATCGCCAGCACCTCGTAGCCCCGATCGGCGAGCGCTACCGCCAGGTGGATCGCCGTGGTGGTCTTGCCGGCTCCACCCTTCGCGTTGACGATGGCCACTACCGGAGACTTAGCGCTGATCACTCCGCACCCCCCTTCGAACCGGAGAACACGGACCGCACCGCCTCTCTTATCAGCTCGGAGCGATCCACCCTTTGCCTGTGCTCTCTCCATCGCCGCAACCTCTCCTCCTCCAGCAGCGAGATATCCTCCGATGGCGCAGTCACGGGCCGGAGAGGACCCGGCGGGGAGGAATCCGGATGTGGAGCCTGGGGGAGGGCACACGACGATGATGAGGATGATCTTGAGGCGGTACCTGCGCCGGACGCCCATCCGAAGGTGACGAGGGGGCTTAGAGCTTCCCGCTCCTCCTCCCCGCTATCGGGGGTGCTACCGGAGCCTATCCTCGCATTTCAGAAGGTCCTCCTGCCTTTCGGTAAATCCCACGATCCTCATAAAGCCTGACAACTCGCGGTATAACTCTTTGACCGTTGGCAGCTCGTTCAGCGCCTGTGATGGCGCTCGGGCGCCTCCTCACAACCGCTCGATGCCGTGTATCTTGTTCTGCTGGGAGCACGTCGCTCTAGCGACTTGGCCGCCCGGGGCGCCTCAGGGTCACGGCGTAATAGCCTTGTGCCCCGATCCTGATGGTCAAAGGCAATAGGTACCCCGTCATCGCGTTCTTGGTGGCGTCGGCAGGCAGGAGCTTGTTCGCCAGCCTTGCAGCGGGAGGCAGCAGGAAGTACAGCCGTGCCATCACCTCGAACCGCCGGAGCTGGGGGAGCATGCTCCGCGTAATCTCCTGGACGCTCGCCACCTCGAACCCTTGGGCGCTCGCCACCTCAAGCCAATCGTCGATGATCGCCACAGGGGGCAGCGCCACGCCCACCTCGACAAGGCGGGCAGCCCGCCTGATCTCGCAACTCAGTTCATTGAAACCCGGCTTCCTGCAGCCGTCGATCACCAGCAGCCACCCTCCCGGCCTGATCACCCTACAGGCCTCCGAGAGCGCTCGGCGCATGTCGGTGGCGTGGCACAACGACTCGACCACGAATGCCCCGTCGAAGCTGGCGTCCTGAAACTGTAGGTCCTGGAAGTTGCCGAAGTGGAAGGTGAGATTCGGTACTCCCCGTGCTCGACGCTTGGCCTCCCGCAGATGGGCGAGGGTGAGATCTATCCCCGTGAACCGTATCTCGGGATTGCGCTCGGCCAGGAACGCGGAGTTGAACCCCTTGCCACTGGCCAGCTCCAGCACCGCCTTTGGGCGGGTGTAATCGATCAGGGTCTGCACCATCTCGGGCTGCTCGTACAGCCCCGACTCGTCGAGTTTGCCGTTCCAGTTCACCGGAAAGTGGAGGGCGCCGCTGCGGGTGTGGAACAGTTTGTACATCCAGTAGCTGTCGTTGTAGTATCTCCCAACGTCCCGCTGGCTGACGGGCTGCGACAACAGTTGCTCAACATCGAACACCCGCGCTAGCCGTTGGAGGCGGGCCGATATCTCTGCCTCTATGCTGCGCATCGCAGCTCCCTCAGTATGCACCGGAAGGTCTCGGATCTGAGCGCCTTCAAACTTTGCTAAGATATGAGAGTTCCTCGCCGTCTCTGAGCCCCTCGAAGCACGCCCTCGGTTCTCTCGCCTCGACTCCGGCCTCCATTGCACGGATCCCCTCGATTATTCTGACAGCGTCCACGATGGCTCTCTGGCCGTCACCGGTAATGCCGCGGGCCTCGCACCCAGTCGTCGCGAGCTCGGCTACCTTGCTCTCGCAGAACCTCCGCAGCCTGCGCTCGTAGTCGAAGATGTCGGCCAGCATCTGCTCGAGGTTCGGCTCCTGATCTGCAAGCACGTGGGAGGCTCGTGAACGTGTCGCCCAAACCCAGCAGATCGCTGCCAAGGATGAGTAGTCCCGCCAGCACGAGCGCGTAAGCGAACACGTTATCCCCCGGGGATCGTACTCCAACCTGAGCGGCCGTCACCTCTACTATCAGGATCAGGAGCGCGGCTCCGCCGACGGTCCACCCAACGGTCTGGATGCCGACCCTCGCCTTAGTGATGGGGTCTCCCCGCCGCAGGGTCTTGTTGTGCATCCTCCACGCTATGGGCACCACCTGAGTCATCATGAGCTCCACATAGCCCGCCCACACGACGGTCTGGAGGGCCGCGAATGGGTCGCTCGCGTACCTGTCCTCGAAGCCCCAGGCCCGGCTCGCGGGCACATCGGAAAGGCCGAAGCAGAGGGCGTTGAGAGAGGGCAGCCACAAACAGCAAGGGATTCGCCCGAAAGCCGCGCTTGCCCTTTGGAAGATGAGCGGTCTCCCACACCAGCGGCTGGAAGGCGTACGCACAGGCTATCGCCGAGCTGGTGACCAGCAGATGGGAGAGGTTCGGCACACCGGACAGGCGGTCGATGAGCCCGTACAGGGGCGGAAAGCTCAGCGTCAGCTCGAGCGTGAACGTGCAGATGCAGAACCAATAGCTCAGTGTCTCCAGCTCTCTCGCACTCCGGCGCATGCTCACCAGCGAGTGGAGGCAGGCCGCCCAGCAGAAGCCGCACAGAACGCCCCACAGCGTCAGCACGACCACGGTCACGGCTCCTTGTTCATGGTTCGGAACCTGTCCCTCAATGTTCGGGCGTCCCCAGTCCTCGAGGATGCAGGCGATCATCTCCGCCTCTCGCTCCTCCTCCGCCGAGCGGGGGCTGCGGCTCATGAAGCCGAGCAGCTTCGGCTTGATCTTGCCGTTGGAGCGCGTCTGTATCTGTCGGTACAGGTGCTGCCGCACCGCCTCAATCACCGCGCTATCCTCTGGGGGGTAGCCTTCGCCGAGCGGGGTGCTGCCGCGCACGATGTGCGCCAGCTCGTGGCGTATGGCGTGGTCGCGCGTGTACCTGTTGCTGCTCGGGTTCACGAATATGTAGTTCTTCTCCTGCGAGGCGGTCCACAGAGCGGTGATCTCGCTGCCGAACGACGCGAAGTCGAACTCCATCAGCTCTACGGTCTTGCCTTCGATGAACTGTACGAGCGTGTCTATATCCGAGGTTATGGGGAGGCCGTACTCCTTGACGAGCTGCTCGCATCTGGTGCGCAGCCGGCTCTTCTCGCTGGATCGCCGGTGGAAGATCATGTGCTCCTCCTCAGTCCGTCTGCGTGCTCTTGTCCTCCGACCTGGACCTCGCGTTCGGCTCGCGGCTCATCCGGTCCAGCAAGTAGCTGATGGCCTCGAGGTCCTCGTCGGACATCTGTGCTGCGCGGGCGGCTATGTGACGATAGGTCTCGGAATCGCGTATTCTGCGCATCTGGGCGAGGAGGCTGAAGGCCTCGCGATCCTCATTGGGGTCGCTGCTCAGCAGCAGAGATGGAGACACGCCGAAGAACCGTGCGATCGCCTCCAGCTGCGACACACGCGGATCGGATTTCTTGCCGTGTCGTAGCTGCCAGAGCAGGGCCGGGGAGATGCTCACGCCCGTTTCCCTCTTGATGCCTTCGGACGCCTCCTTGTAGGTGAGCTCCCTTTCTCCGGGTTTGTGTGCGGTCTTGAAGAGTTCGTCCAGCTTCTCGGCCAGGGTCATTCTTGGGTTATCCTCATCGGCCAAGGGCGTATCCTTCGCTCTCTGGTTTATATTCGTAAAAAACCTTGACAGGCACGTTTACGGCATGTAATATAGAGACACGCATCTTTACCCACGTGATTGTTGTGCTGGTGATGCTTTACGAGCGTAATTATCGCCGATGTCGACTCCGCGTGCAAGGGGAGCTGAGTACAGGAGGAGGCAGCCTATGAAGTGAGACTCGAGCGGGAAAGCGCAAACGGGACCGTCTCACCTGGCACATGACGACCGGTCCCGCTTGCTGTCAGCAGCACGGGGGCTTGGGAGCCCGCCGCACTACCCCATTCTACACCTCCCGGCCCCTGGTAGGTACCGGCTGCTCCGGATTTCCCTGCCCCTGTACCCGTGTTAGTGGCCAGTACTCACTTTCCAGGAGGCAAAGATTGACCCTAGTACTTTCACGCAACGGGAATCCCCACGATTCGTCCGGGCTCGCCCAGGGACTACCGAAGAGAAAGCACCCCACCCGCGAGCTGCCCGACCTCCGCGCCAGGCCCCCGAGAAGGCGCGTGCCCTGGGAGAGGCGCGCGCGCACGTGGCTAAGGGAT
>CADDYR010000059.1 GCA_902810765.1 Chloroflexota bacterium | reverse complement strand
GTGCCGAAGACCGCCCGCCCCTCCGCCACGCCCACGCGCTCGGCCTCCGCGACCGGCGACTGGATCAGGTTCGGCTACGACCCGGGCCGGAGCGGCGTGAACCCGAGCGACAGCTCGATCAGCCTCGGGAACGTGAGCCGACTGCACAGGCTGTGGACCCGCCACCTGCCGAGCGACCCCGACGGCTCCCCGATCCTGCTGCGCGGGCTGCCCTTCCCAGGCGGGCAACGGGACGTGCTGTACGCGACCACGCGCGATGGCCACCTGTTCGCGCTCGACGCGCGCACGGGGGACGTGATCTGGAGCCGTCAGCCGAAGGGACCGCGCATCACCACCTCGTCACCCGTAGCGGACCTCGCGCGCCGCAGGGTCTTCGCGTACGGCCTCGATGGACGGCTGCACCAGTACGACGCGGTCACGGGCCGGGAGATCAGGTCGGGCGGGTGGCCCGTGCTGATCACGCGCATGCCCCGGACCGAGAAGGAGTCGTCGGACCTGAACATCGCGGGCGGCAGGCTGTACGCAACGACGAGCGGCTACCTGGGCGACGCGCCGCCGTATCAGGGGCACGTGGTTTCCGTGGATGAGGCGACCGGGCGCTCGCTCGCGTTCAACAGCCTGTGCTCGAACGTGCGCCACGTGCTCGGGCCCGGGGAGTGCTCGGCGCAGCGCTCCGGCATCTGGGCGCGGGCGGGCGCCGTGGTGGACGCCGCGACCGGCGATGTCTTCGTGACGACGGGCAACGGCCCGTACGATGCCGACCGCGGGGGCCACGATTACGGCGACTCCGTCCTCAGGCTCGACTCCCGGACGCTCCGCGTGCTCGACTCGTACACTCCCTCGGACTACAGGACGCTCGACGCGAACGACGTGGACCTCGGCAGTACCGCGCCCGCGCTCCTGCCGCGCATGCCCCGCAGCCGCACCCCGCTGATGCTCGTGCAGGGCGGGAAGGACGCGAAGCTGAGGCTGATCAACCGGCAGAACATGAGCGGTCGGGGCGGACCCGGGCACGTCGGTGGCGAGCTGGAGATCGTGGACTCGGGGGTGTGCGGGATATACACGCAGCCGGCAGTGTGGACCGATCCGAGGGGCAGGGTATGGCTGTTCGTCTCGGGCACGTGCGGCCTCGCCGGGTACCAGGTCCTGACGGATGCATCGGGCCGCTCGCACCTGCACCTCGAGTGGAAGACGGGCGACGAGGAGCCGACGTCGCCGATTCTGGCCGGAGGGGTGCTGTTCGTCCAGCTGAGCGGGGCGGTGCTGGCGATAGACCCGACGACGGGCAGGCACGTCTGGAGCAGCGCCGACTCCAGGGCCGGAGGCACCATCGGAGACGTGCACTGGCAGAGCCCGATCGTCGTGGGCGGCAGGCTGTACGTCTGCGACGAGTCGCACGACGTCACGGCGTACGGCCTGCCCTGACCTCGCGCGCCGAGCCTCACAGCTCGACGCGCAGGGTCACGACCTCGAACGGGCGGACGTCGAAGCGCACCTCCTCGCCCCGGACCTCGAGCGCTTCCTCCAGCGGCTCCTCGAGCAGGTTCGCTCGTTGGGCTCCCTTGACCTGCGACGCGAACCGGAGCGTTACCGGCCCCCGCGCGCCCACGGGCTCGTACACCCTGAGGACCAGCGCCGAGCCGTCCTCCGAGCGCTTCAGGCTGCCGATGGAGAGCTCCGTGCCCTCGACCGCGACCAGCCCCGACTCGAGGGGCAGGTGGCCGGTCTCGGGGCTCGCCACCGAAGCCACGAGCGGGCTGTTCAGCGCGAACGCCTCCTCCGTCACCCCGCCCTCCGCGTAGTCGCCGGAGTGGGGCAGGAGGCTGTACGTGAACTCGTGCTCCCCCTCGTCCGCGAGCGGGTGCGGGTACATCGGGCTGCGGAGGAGGCTTATGCCCAGCACGTTGTCGTGCGCGCTGTGGCCGTACTTGCCGTTGTTGAGGAGGGCCACCCCGTAGCCGGTCTCGGAGATGTCGGCGAAGCGGTGGGCGCTCACCTCGAAGCGGGCCTGCTCCCAGGGCGTGTTGCGGTGCGTCGCGCGCCTGTACGCGCCGTACATCGTCTCGAACGTGGCCTCTCGCGAGAACACCGCCGCCGGGAAGAGCGCGCGGAGCAGCACCTGCCGCTCGTGCCAGTCCACGTAGGTGTCCACGTCCAGCCGACGCGAGCTTGCCATCAGGCGGTACGTCTGCACGATCCTCGAGTCGTGCCACTCGCGCTCGACCCTCACCGAGGCGCGCAGCGGCCCGTCCTCGGTCACGCGCACGCTCCGGACTCCGCCGACCTCCTCGCCGACGTCCTCGTAGTCCTCGTCTATATCCCAGGCGTCCCAGGCCCTGGGCTTGTCCACGTACGCCCAGAGCTGGTTGCCGCGGTCGGCCAGCGCCTGCCTCCCGGCCTGCTTGTCGTACGCCTCGTGGATCGTGCCGTCGGCGCCGATCACCACCCTCAGCACGTCGTTCTCGAGCACCGCGCCGCCCTCGCGCTCCGTCGCGCTCACGGCACTGGAGGGGGAGACCGTGCCCGCCGCGCTCTCACCGAGCACGAACGTCGACCAGCCGAGCCCAGGCACCTGCCTCTCCGGATCGCGGACGAGCAGCCCGTCCTCCGTCTGCTGTGTGGGCACCGCCGAGCCGTCGGGCGCGGTCACGCTCACCGGCGCCTCGACGTCGCGCACGAGCACGGACAGCGGCCGCGGGCCGACGTGCGCGTTCGCGACCAGGAGCGCGTTGTCGGTCTCGGGGACGGTCACCTTCACCAGATTGCCGAGGTAGCCGAGCGCGCGGTCGCGCACGTCCGTTGCCGTCTCGACCACCCCGCCCACCATCCTGTGGTTGTCCTCGTACACCTCGGCGATGGAGGAGCCGGGCAGGATGTCGTGGAACTGGTTGAGCAGGAGCACCTTCCACGCCTCGGCGAGCTTCTCCTGCTCGCTCGGGAAGCCGTGGAGCCCGGCGATCGCTGAGAACGCCTCGGCCTCGAGCAGGCGGTGCTCCGCCGTGCGGTTGAGCATCTTCGTCCTGCCCTGGGTGGTCAGCGTGCCGCGGTGGAGCTCGAGGTACAGCTCACCGTACCACTTCGGCAGTCCCTCCTTCGGCAGCGACCCGTAGAACTCGTCCACGCGAGCCATCCTCAGCCTGGGCAGCGCGGGGAATTCCCTGATCCGCTGGTAGTTCTCGAGCATACGCTCCGTCGGGCCGCCGCCGCCGTCGCCGTAGCCGAAGGAGAAGAGGCTCTCGCCGTGCAGGCGCTTGCTCTTGAAGTTCCGCCAGGTGCCCAGCGTGTCGAGGGGGCGGATGTTGCCGTTGTACCCCGAGCCCGGGTTGTTGAACATGTGGGCGACGACCGTGCTGCCGTCCAGACCCTCCCACTCGAACAGGTCGTACGGGAACTCGTTAGTCTCGCTCCAGTAGATCTTGATCGTGAAGAAGCCGCCGATCCCCGCGCCCCGCAGGAGCTGGGGGATGGCGGGCGAGAAGCCGAACACGTCCGGCAGCCAGGCGACGGGGCAGTGGACGCCGAGCTTCTCCCGGAAGTACTGCTGCCCGTACAGGAGCTGGCGGACGAACGCCTCGCCGCCGGTCACCTGGCAGTCTGACTCAGTCCACGAGCCTCCCACGGGCTCCCACCTGCCCTCTCTCACCCTCTGCCTGATGCGCTCGAACAGCTCGGGGTCGTCCTCCTCGACCCACCTGTACGCCTGTGCCGAGGACTGGTTGAACGTGAAGTCCTCGTAGCGGTCCATGAGATCGAGCACGCTCGAGAACGTCCTGCGGCACTTGCGCCTCGTCTCGGCTGCCGGCCAGAGCCACGCGAGGTCTATGTGTGCGTGCCCGGTCATCGCGAGCCTGCCGATCGGCGGGTAGTCCCGCCTGATCTTCTCGAGCCCCGACGCTATCGCGCTCCTCGCGCGCCGCACCGCCTCCCGCGCCGGATCGGGCAGGGGCTCGAGGGGCCTGGCGATCTCGGGCAGCGACCACAGGGAGTGCGCGGGGGAGAACACGTCCACGGCGTCCCTTCCGCCCCAGCCGGAGAACGGGGGCGCGGAGCGGCCCTTCACGTAGCGCGCGAGCGAGGTCTGCGTGGCGGTGGGCCAGTCGGGGCCGAGCTCGGCGAGCGCGGCGTCGAACACATCGAGCAGGAGGGGCACGACCTCGTGATCTCCGAGCTGCTGGCACGCCTCCTCGATCATGCTCAGGTCGCGGTCCAGCGCCCTCACCTCAGTCTCGGGCACGACGAGGTGGGCTCGCGCTATGGAGGGGGAGGGGTTGTGGGTGCCGAACGTCCCCTTCGGCACAGCCTCGACCTCGATGGTGAAGGTCTCGCCCGCCCTCGCCGAGTCGCTGATGCGGAACGTGCGGTGGTACGGGTTGAGGCCGCCGCTCACGCCGTTGGAGATCGTGACGAGCGCCTCGCCCCCCACCCACAGATCGAGCTCGACCGGTTTGCCGTCCATCTCGGGGGGCACCGTCGCGGTCGCCTCGAGCCTGACCGGCAGACCCACGCTCGGCCAGCCCTGTCCGAGCCTCACGTCCGTCCGCGCGCCGTTCGGCGCCGTGAACTTCCAGTCCTCTATTGGGACCTCGAGCGCGTTGCGCCAGGAGCGTATCTCCTGCAGGCGCACGCCCGCCCGCTCGAGGCGATGCTGATCGTGAGCGTTCATGGGAACTCCTTCTTGCGTCGGTTCCTTCTCGATCCTAATCGTGCGGGCTCCGGGCAACGCCTGGCTTCCCCGCGGGGCGCGCGAGGGGGACACGCGATGGGAGGACGCGCCGGAGCGCTCGGCTACCTTGGGATGTTAGGCGAAAGCACTGGGCGCGTCAAGCGGTCGCGATGGGGACGTACCTGTCCTGTGGTAACATACGTCCTCGGCAGCGTTCGCTCAGGGGAGGGGTCCATGCGCCGATTCGGACAGGTGATCGGGGTGAAGCCGGAGTGCGTCGAGGAGTACGAGCGGATGCACCGCGAGGTCTGGCCCGAGGTGCTCCGGACCATTCACGCCTGCAACATCCGCAACTACTCCATCTTCCGCGACGGCAACACTCTGTTCGCGTACTTCGAGTACGTCGGCGACGACTACGAGGCGGACATGCGCAAGATGGCCGCCGACCCCAGGACGCAGGAGTGGTGGAGCCTCACGGACGAGATGCAGGAGCCGGCCCCCGACCGCGCGCCCGGCGAGTGGTGGAAGACGATCCCCGAGGTGTTCCACACCGATTGACACCCGTGACGATATTCGGCCACAGAATTGAAGGCGGAACGAACCCAAGCACAGCATCTCGTGTCACCTGGAGCTGCTAAGACGTCCATCATCCCGAGCCACTCGCTCTTGTCATCCTGAGCCCCTTCGCTCGAGAGCCTGCCCTGAGCGGAGCGAAGGGGTAAACTCGGCGAAGGGTCTGGAGGGTAGCTGCCGCACAGGAGCTTTGGAGGGATTCTTCGGCCCCGCGGGCCTCAGAATGACAGGCAGGGGGTGGTACTGGGGATGACACGTAGGGGCGGCCTCAGAGCGAAGGCGTGGAGAGTCTGTAGGGGGGCGGCTGGCAGGGGCGCGGCCGTGAAGTGTTACGATGCTGCATGCAAGAGAACCTTCGGAGGTAGAGAGTGCCCGAGCGTCCGAACGTGATACTCCTCTGCGCCGACCAGTGGCGGGGCGACTGCCTGAGCATCTCGGGTCACCCGGTCGTCCACACGCCCTTTCTGGATCAGCTCGCCCTCGAGGGGGCGAGGTTCGACCGAGCGTACGCCGCGACCCCCACGTGCATCCCCGCCCGCGCCTCCCTGTACACCGGGCTTAGCCAGCGCAGCCACGGCCGGGTCGGCTACCAGGACGGCGTGCCCTGGAACTACCCCGTGACCATCGCCTCCGAGCTCACCTGCCACGGCTACCAGACCCAGGCCGTCGGGAAGATGCACGTCTATCCCGAGCGCTCGCAGCTGGGCTTCCAGAGCGTGATCCTCCACGACGGGTACCTCCACTTCGCCCGGCGCAACAGCCCGGACTACGAGCGCATAGACGACTATATTCCCTGGCTCCGCGAGCGCTGGGGCCGCGACGCCGACTACTTCGATCACGGCGTCAACTGCAACTCCTACGTCGCGAGGCCGTGGGACAAGCCCGAGCACCTGCACTCCACCAACTGGGTCGTGACCCAGTCCATACGCTTCCTGAAGCGGCGCGACCCGCGCAAGCCGTTCTTCCTGTTCGCGTCGTTCCACCGCCCACACCCGCCCTACGACCCTCCGGCCTGGGCCTTCGAGCAATACCTCGACGCCCCGATGCCGGAGCCGCCCGTGGGGGACTGGGTGGACGTGCTCGCGCCGTACGCGCAGCCGCACCGTCCCGACGCGAGCACGAGCGAGGTCCCCGAGCCCGTGCTCCGGCGCGCACGCGCGGGCTACTACGGCCACATGACGCACGTAGATCACCAAGTCAACCGCCTGCTCGAGATGGTGCAGGAGCTCTGCCCGGGCGAGGATACGTACGTGTGCTTCGTGTCGGACCACGGCGAGCTCATGGGTGACCACCACCTGTTCCGGAAGTCGCTGCCCTACGAGGGCTCGGCACGGGTGCCGCTGATCCTGAAGGGGCCGCCCGGCAGCGGCATCGTCCCGGGCAGGGCCCACGACCAGGTGGTCGAGCTGCGGGACGTGATGCCCACGCTCCTCGAATGCGCGGGGCTGCCCGTCCCCGAGGGCGTGGAGGGGAGGAGCTTACTGCGGGTAGCGCGCGGGGAGGGCGGAGCCCTGCGCGAGCACCTGCACGGCGAGCATCCCGCTTTCGGGCAGTCCGTGCAGTGGCTCACGGACGGGCACGAGAAGTACGTGTGGTTCAGCGGCACCGGGCACGAGCAGCTGTTCGACCTCGACCGGGATCCTCAGGAGCTGCACGACCTGGCGCGTGACCCCGCCAGCGAGGGGCGCGTCGCCCGATGGCGGCGCGTGCTCGCTCGCGAGCTCGCGGGGCGCGAGGAGGGCTTCAGCGACGGCGAGCGCCTGATCATCGGGCGGCCCGTCGTGGCCTGCCTGTCGCACGCGCTGGCCGCGGGCCCCTCTTGAAACTCCCGGGCGGTTGGGGCAGCATGACAGCGTTCCGAGCCCGCTTGATACGTAAATCCGGGGGATCACCGTAGTCTGTCGTTCCGAGGCCGCGGGCCGATGAACCTGTAGGGCGACGGATCCTCCGCGGAGTTTACCCCTTCGCTCAGGGCAGGCTCTCGAGCGAAGGGGCTCAGGATGACAACGGGCGAGTACTCGCCCGGAACCGGTACGAGAGGTAGGTTTCGATATGCCCGACCTGATCCTTCTGCCCGCGCCCCGCTCGCTCACGCCCACGTCCGGATCGTGCGAGCTGCGATCCGGACAGCGCATCGTGATCGAGTCGCCCGAGCCGCACCGGCTCCTGTTCAGCGCGCAGCGGCTCCAGCGCTCGCTTCGGGAACACTCGGGGCTGAGCCTCGAGCTCTCGGCCACGGCCGCGGGGCCGGCGAGCGAGATCGGCGTGACCCTGCGGATCGCCCCGGAGGCCGCGGAGCACGACCAGGGCTACAGGCTGGAGGTCCGGCCCGGGGGCGTCCTCGCCGAGGCCCGCACGCCGGCCGGGATCTTCTACGCGGTCTGCACGCTCGGCCAGATCGTCGAGCAGGCCGAAGGACCGCTTCCCTGCCTAGAGGTCGCCGACTGGCCGGACTTCGAGCGCCGCGGCGTGATGCTCGACATCAGCCGGGACAGGGTGCCGACGATGGAGACGGTCCTCCAGCTCCTGGACACGTTCGCCTCCTGGAAGATGAACGAGCTCCAGTTGTACACCGAGCACACGTTCGCGTACCGCAACCACCCCGAGGTGTGGGAGCACGCCTCCCCGTTCACGGGCGAGGAGATACTGGTGCTCGACGCTTACTGTCGGGAGCGGTTCGTGGAGCTCGTGCCGAACCAGAACTCGTTCGGGCACATGGAGCGGTGGCTCAGGCTCCCCAGGTACCAGCCGCTCGCCGAGACGATGGGCACGTTCCGCACTCCCTGGGGCGAGATGCAGGGACCGTTCAGCCTGGCCCCGGTCAACCCCGGCAGCCTGGAGCTGGTGAGCGACCTGTTCGACGAGCTCCTGCCCCACTTCACGAGCCGTACAGTGAACGTGGGCTGCGACGAGACCTACGACGTCGGCTGGGGCCAGAGCAGGGAGGCGGTCGAGAGGCAGGGGGTCGGGAGGGTGTACCTGAACTACCTGCTGAAGATCTACGAGGACCTGACAGCGCGGGGCCGCCGGATGATGTTCTGGGGCGACATCATAGTGGAGCATCCCGACCTGATCCCTGAGCTGCCGCGGGACGCGGTGGCGATGGACTGGGGATACGAGGCCGGTCACCCGTTCGACGAGCAGTGCGCGCGCTTCGAGGCGACCGACATTCCGTTCTACGTGTGCCCCGGCACCTCATCGTGGTGCAGCATCGCGGGGCGCACCGACAACGCGATCGGCAATATCCGGAACGCTGCCGAGAACGGGCGGAGGCACGGGGCCGCGGGCCTGCTGAACACCGACTGGGGGGACCGGGGACACTGGCAGCACCTGCCGGTGAGCTTCCTCGGCTACGCCTTCGGCGCGGCGTGCTCGTGGGCCTTCGATTCGAACCGCGACGTGGACGTGGCGCGGCTGGTCAGCGAGCGCGCCTTTCTGGACCCCACGGGCGAGATGGGCAGGCTGGTGTTCGAGCTCGGCAACCTGTACCAGCAGGTGGGGCCGGTCATCCCGAACGGCTCGCCCCTGTTCTGGGTGCTGCAGATGCCGCTCTCCGAGCTGCGCGCACTTCGAGAGCGGTACGAGGCGGGCGCGCTCGACGAGGGAGTGCTCGACCGCGCGCTCGAGACGATACGTGCCGCGCTCGCCCGGCTCGACGGCGCACGGATGCGCAGGCCGGACGCGGATCTGGTGAGGCGTGAGCTCCGGGGTGCGGGCAGGATGCTCTCGCACGGCTGCGAGAGGCTCAGGCTTGCCTTCTTCCGCGACACGCCCGAGCTTCGCCGGAGACTGGACGACGACATGCGGGAGATCATCTCCGAGTACCGCGAGCTGTGGCTCGCGCGCAACCGCCCCGGCGGGCTTCCGGACAGCGTCGCGCGCCTCGAGGCCGCCCGCCGCGACTACGCACAGTAGCGGGCATCACGGGAAGCCGGGTATGGGCGTGATGGTCGGCTCGGGGAACCGGGGCTGGACCTTCGGCCGTGCCGTGAGCGCCACCTTTCTCTGGATGGTCCTGCCGTCGCGCAGGACGGTCAGCGTGATTGTGTCGCCAGGACTGTGCGAGCGCAGCATCTCCGCGAACTTGCTCTCGTTCGCGATCTTCCTGCCATCTATCTCGGTGATGATGTCTCCCCTCCGGAGGCCGGCCCTCTCGGCGGGAGTGCGCGGGATCACCGCCACCACCAGCTGGCCGGGGTGATACGGCAGGTCATCGGTGACCGCCGTCTGTGGGTACAGGAACTCGGTCCACACCCCGATGAACGGGTAGGTGATGTGGCCGTGCTCTATGAGCTGCCTCACGACGTTCTTCGCTATGTTGATCGAGATCGCGAAGTTGATCCCCTGGACCGGCACGCCGCTCGCCGACCGCCGCTCGGCCATCGTGTTGATGCCCACGACCTGTCCCTGCGTGTTCAGCAGGGGCCCCCCGCTGTTGCCGGGGTTGATCGCCGCGTCCGTCTGTATCAGGTCGTAGAGGGTGGGGCCGCTCTGCTGTCCCTGCCCGGGCTCGTTGAGCGCCCTGCCCACGGCCGAGACCACGCCCGTGGTGACGGTCGGCCCGCCGGGCAGCCCGAGCGCGTTGCCTATCGCGACCACCTGCTGCCCGACCACGAGCCGGTCCGAGTCGCCGAGGGGCACCGTCGGGAGGTTCCTCGGGGAGATCTGGAGCACCGCGAGGTCGGTCTCGGGGTCCGCGCCGACGAGCTTCGCGGTCTCGATCCGGTTGTCCCACAGCACGACCGTGAGCCTCGACGCGCCGTCCACCACGTGGTTGTTCGTGACGATGTGCGAGCTCCCGTCTATGATGAACCCGGTGCCCGTCGAGGTCGCGTTGGGGCTCTGCGCTATGATCTGCACCACGGACCTGCGCACCGACCTCACCACCTCGGGCACGCTCATCTGCCGCGCCTGCGCGTACGACATGAGCTCCGTGCGCGGCCGGCGATCGGCCTTTGATGCCTCGTGTCGCTCGGTGTTGGGCAGAGACCCGGAACGGCTGGGCGCACCACAGCCCCCCGCGATCAGCGCGAGCACGAGGGCAAGGATCGGCAGGATGCCGCATCGTGACATGTAACAGGCGCTCCTTACGCTTTGCCTGCACACAGTATATACCGGAACGTGTCGGCACGTTCGCGCAGAATCTATCAGCAAAACGTACACCGCACTCCCGGACTGTGGTATCCTGAGAGCGCAAGCTGGGAGTCGAGGATGTCCGTGGAACCACCTGCCCTTCTCGTGTTCGGCGCGCACCCGGACGACTGCGAGGCGACCGCGGGAGGGCTCGCCGCGCTGTATGCGGCGCGCGGAGGCCGCGTGCGCTTCGTCTCCCTTACCAACGGGGACGCCGGCCACCAGACCCTCGGCGGCGCGAGCCTGGCGCGCATCAGGCGCGAGGAGGCTCGGGCGGCAGCGGCCGTGATCGGCATCGAGTCGCTCGTGCTCGACAACCACGACGGCGAGCTGCTGCCGACGCTCGAGAACCGCCGGAAGGTCATCCGGATCATTCGGGAGTTCGGGCCCGACCTGATCCTCACGCCCCGCCCGAACGACTACCATCCGGACCACCGCTACACCTCACAGCTCGTCCAGGACGCGGCGTACATGGTCACCGTGCCGAACGTCGCGGCCTTCGCCGATCACCTGTCGCGCGACCCGGTCATCATGTACGTCCCGGACCACTTCCGGAAGCCCTACCCCTTCACTCCGGACGTGGTGATAGACATCGGCCCGGTGCTCGACAGGAAGCTCGACATGATCCACGAGCACAAGTCGCAGATGTACGAGTGGCTGCCTTACAACGGCGGGTACTCGGACGAGGTGCCGGAGGGGGACGCGGAGCGACGGAGGTGGCTCGAGGAGCGCCGCGCTCCAAGGATGCGGCAGCTGGCGGACCGCTACCGGGACCACCTGATCGCGCGGTACGGGCCGGAGCGCGGCGCGCGGGTCGAGTACGCGGAGGCGTTCGAGGCGTGCGAGTACGGCTCTCCGCTCACGGACGAGGTGCGCGAGCGCCTGTTCCCGTTCTGAGATCACGCAGAAGTTGGAAGGAAGATGACATGGCGGACTCGAGGCTGAGGATCGCGCTCGTCGGGGTGGACCACTGGTACTCGGCTTTCTCGACGGCGAGGTCCATCGCGGAGAGCAGCACGGCGGAGCTCGTGGGCGTCGCCGACGCGGACCCGGATCGCGCCAGGCAGGTGGCCGGGAGCGCCGGGGTGGAGAGAGTGACTACCGACCCCTCGGAGTTCCTGAACGATTCCTCGGTCCAGGCGGTCGCGAGCTTCATAAGCGTGGACAGGAACCCGGAGATCTGCATCCAGGCCGTGCGCAATGGCAAGCACGTGATCTCGGTCAAGCCCCTGGCGAGGACGCTCGACGAGGCCACGGAGATCGCGAACGCTGTGCGCGAGGCAGGGGTCGTGTTCCTGCCGTCGGAGTCGCGCAACCGGCTCTCCCCGCAGCACCAGCGGATCAAGGAGTGGTACTCCCACGGCAGGCTCGGCAAGGTGATCTCGGCGTACCACAGCCTCTGGTCGTCCCTTCCGCAGAGCTGGCCGGGGCAGCCCGGCCCCGGCTGGTGGGGCGATCCCAGCCGCGTGCCGGGCGGCGGGTGGATAGATCACAGCATCTACTACATAGACTTCCTCCGATGGCTGCTCGGCGAGGAGGTCGCGCAGGTGTCGGGCGTGAAGGGGAATCTGAAGTACCCCGACCTGCCGGTGGAGGACTACGGCGTGGCCACCCTCAGGTTCGAGGGCGGCGCGATATCCACCCAGGAGGTTACCTGGCACGCTCCGAAGGGGGGCTTCCGGAGCGAGATGAACCTCGTGGGCACCGAGGGCGCCGTGGCCTTCGACAGCCTGAGCGGGAAGATGAGCGTGTCCGGGAGCTTCCCGCCGTTCGAGGGCTGGGTGCAGGTCGCTCCGGAGTCGACTTTCGCGGAGGCGATCGACGAGTTCGTGAGCTACGTGCGCGAGGGGAAGGAGCCGGTGGCCACGGTCGAGGACGCCTGGAGGAACCTCGCGGCGTGCCTCGCGTTCTACGAGGCCGCGGAGTCGGGACGGACCGCGAGCCCCCAGAACCCACCATCCGTGTAAGCAGAAAGGCATCCAGGAGCAGAGAATGAGCGAGAACGGCCAGCCAATGCGGATCGGCATACTCGGAGCGGGAATGATAGCCGTCGTGAACTACGGCGTGCTGCCCAACCTCGTGCACATCCGGGACAAGGCCGAGGTCACCGCGATCGCGGACCCCGTGTTCGAGCGGGCGCAGGAGGCTCAGAGGCAGTTCAACATCCCGAAGGCGTTCGCGAGCCTCGAGGAGATGCTCGAAGGGGCCGAGATGGACGCGGTGGTGAACCTCACGCCGATCCCGTTCCACGGGCCCACCTCGAAGAAGATCCTCCAGGCGGGCAAGCACCTGGCGACGGAGAAGCCGCTGGCGACGACGATGGAGGAGGCGAACGAGCTGATCGAGATCGCCGACTCGAAGGGGCTGACGATAGTGTGCTCGCCGCCGGACATGCTGTATCCGCACTACCAGGAGACGCAGCGGTTGATCGCCGAGGGCGCGATCGGCAAGGTGGCGTTCGCGAAGGTGCGCAGCTCGCATGGAGGCCCGGCCTCGGGCGCCTGGCCGAACGACCCGACGTGGTTCTACCAGAAGGGCTCGGGTCCCCTGCTCGACATGGGCGTGTACGGCATCCACGAGATCACGGGGCTGCTGGGTCCGGCGAAGCGTGTGGTGGCGTTCTCGGGGATCACTGAGCCGGTGCGCACGGTGCGCGGCGGCCCGTTCAAGGGCAAGCAGATCGAGGTCACCGCGAACGACAACAACCTGCTCATGCTCGACTTCGGAGGCTCGACGTTCGCGGTCGTGGACGGCACGTTCAACGTGAACGCGGCGAAGAGCCCCAAGCTCGAGATATTCGGGCGCGAGGGCACGATCAACATCAACGACCCGTTCTCCGGGGCCCCTATCGTCGAGATCTACAGGGTGGACGCCGTTCCCGGCATCAGCGGCTGGATCACCCCGGTGGGAGGCGCGTTCGCGCGCCAGCAGGAGCGTGTGGGCAACCTCAGGCGCGCGATACTGGTGGACCACCTGGTCGACTGCGTGCGCGAGGGCAAGCGCCCGGTGCTCAGCGCCGAGCACGCGCGCCACGCGCTCGAGATCATGCTCAAGGTGGAGGAGTCGGCGGCCTCCGGCTGCGCGCTCGATCTCACGACGACGTTCTAGCGCGCGAGCACACGTCCGACGCCGAACGCGGGCCCGGGATGACGCGCCTCCTCACGGGACGGCTCACTCCCGGGCCCTGCGTGGTCAGTGTCGGCTACCTAACTCGCTACCTGGCGGCAAGCGCCGCCCACCGGGCGAGGGAGCCGAGACGAGCGGCACCACCCGTACCGGTCTCGGGCAGGCCATTCGGCAGGTTACCGTATCGGTACCACGCCGAGTCCGTCTCATCCTCGGTCAGAGACCGCACCCCCATCGCGAACACCCGCGAACGTCCGGTCGCCGACACGCGCTTGAAGTAGTAGACGATGTTCGAGCCGAACGGCACCCGTCTCGATGCGGTGTAGATATTGCCCCCCTCGCACCTCCTGCCGCTGTCTCCTCCGCACAGCACCACCTGGGGAGGCGGGGGGAAGTTGGGCTCGGGTGTGTAGTTGTAGGACACCACGAACGACACGTCCGAGGGAACGTCGCCGTAGAGGCTCAGCCTGAAGCTCTCACGGACGATCTTCTGGGGGGTGACTCCCGACTCGCCAAGAAAGCCCCCCTTGCCCTTGTTGTAGTCGTAGTAGGCGCGGATCGTGGAGTCGTAGTCCAGCGAGGATATCCCCCGCGCGAAGACCTCGCCCCTGCTGCCCTCCGCACCTGCGAATCGCACGAACCTGTACGCGACGTGTCCGCGGTGCCTGGCGAAGGTGCGATCCTCGGCGTTCGTGGCCCCACCTCCCCTGCATTCGGGTCGGCCTGGTGTGCCACATATCTCGGCGGGTGGGAGCCCGGTCCCTCCTCCGGGAACGTAGTCGACTCCCACATAGAACTCCTCGCCCCGCGGAACGTTGCCATAAAGTACGACCTCGAACGTCTTGGTGACGGACCCCTGCTCGCTGGCCTCGGCTGGTGCTCCGAGCAGCAGCATCGCAAGCACGGGGATGAAGCTCAGATAGCGCAGCATCTTCTCTCTCCTGGGTGTGGGCTGGACGGCTCGATCCGGTCTCATCACTGCTCCTCGGACCTGGGCGGGTCCGGGCGCAGCTCCGGCACCTCAAACCCTACCGCGTCCTTCACAACCTTTCTGATCCACTCGGGCCGGGACAGGTCGTCGGGCGTGAGGTACAGTGCCGTAGTAACCTCAGGGCACACCCCATCTTCGCAGAACTTCTCCTGCTGCGTGCGCCAGATGGCGGAGCCGCTCGGAAGCAGCAGATTCCCTCGAGGCACCACGGTTCCGAGTGAGCACATCCCGATCGTCGTCCTCACGCGGATTCGCTCTCAGGCAGTGATCACCGGGGGAGCGCGGGGGTGAGTCTGCGGCAGATCGGGGCTGGGGGCCACGCATGGCGTGGTGGCCGACGCCCTCACTGCCGTGGATGAGACGGGGAAGCTCCGAGCCGGGAGCGCCTGACGCTCGGCATGCTCGGTTACCTGCACGGAAGAGAGAGGGCGGGCAAGGGCGATCGCGTCCGGGTGCTGCCCATCCGGGTCCGCGGGGGGCTGAACAGCCAGGCCCACCGCCAGGCACAGCAGACAGATTGTGAGCATCAGAACACGTCGGCCCACGATCACTCGCTATCTGCGCTCCGTGAGAGCGCACAGAGAGATACCAAAGGGGTGCCCTCCGAGAGGAGGCGGCAGAAAGAGGGATCGCCGGGGGTGCGAGAGGTGCCGTGTGCCGCGCTGTCTCGGGTCGAGGCAGATTATATGGCAGGAACCGACTGGAGTCAATAGCCGGGATGCGCGGTGCCGAGATCAGTCATAGGATACCGTGGCCCTGGTTCTCGAAGCTCTCGTCCAGCTCGGGCAGGGGGACGACGCTCTCCTGCTCGTTCGGGTCGGTGCGGGCGAGCACCGCGATGCACGGCTCGGTCCGGCTGAGGTTCGCGGGCAGGTGGGGCACCCCGGCCGGGATGTACAGGAAGTCTCCCGCGCCGACGACTACCCGCTCGCGCAGCCCCTCGCCGTACCACATCTCCGCCTCGCCGCTCAGCACGTACACCGCGCTCTCGTGATGCTCGTGCAGGTGCGCCCTCGCCCTGCCTCCGGGCGGGATGGTGAGCAGGTGCATGCAGAGCCCCTTCGAGCCCACGCTCTCGGCGGACACGCCCGCGAAGTACGTCAGGCCCTGCTTGCCCTCGTAGGTGCTGCTCGTGCGCACGACGGCGCACGTGGGTTCGGAGGGGTTGGGGGACACGAGCTCGTCCTCCTTCGCGCGGCCCGCGCTCAGACCCCGGCGGCCTGGAGCGCCTCCGCGCGGTCGGCCACCTGCAGGGCCTCGACGATCCGGTCCAGCTCGCCGTCGAGGATGGCCGGGAGGTTGCTGAAGCTCTGCCTGATGCGGTGGTCGGTAACGCGATCCTGAGGGAAGTTGTAGGTGCGGATCTTCTCGCTGCGCTCTCCGGTGCCCACCTGCGAGCGCCTTGCCTCGCCGAGCTCCTCCGAGCGCCTGCGCTGTTCCATGTCGTAGAGCCGCGCGCGGAGCACGGCCATCGCCTTCGTCCTGTTCTTGAGCTGGCTCTTCTCGTCCTGGCAGGTGACGACGAGTCCGGTCGGCAGGTGGGTGATGCGCACCGCGCTGTCGGTAGTGTTCACGCTCTGCCCGCCGTGGCCGGTGGAGCGGAACACGTCTATCCTGAGGTCCTCGGGGGCGATCTCCACGTCCACCTCCTCGGCCTCGGGCAGCACGGCGACGGTGGCCGTCGAGGTGTGGATGCGGCCGCCCGACTCGGTCACCGGCACGCGCTGCACTCTGTGCACGCCGCTCTCGTACTTGAGCTGCGAGTAAGCCCCCCGGCCGTGCACCTCGAAGATGATCTCCTTGAATCCCCCCGCATCGCTCTCGCTCGTGTTCAGCACCTCAGTCCTCCAGCCGTGACGCTCGGCGAACCGGGTGTATGCGCGGTAGAGGTCGGCGGCGAACAGCGCGGCCTCCTCGCCGCCCGCGCCCGCGCGGATCTCGACGATCACGTCCTTCTCGTCGTTCGGATCGCGCGGGACCATCATCACGCGCAGCTGCTCCTCGAGCTCCTCCCGCCGGGCGCGGAGCCTCCGCACCTCATCCTCGGCCATCTCACGTATGTCGTGGTCGGGATCGGAGGTGAGCTCCTGGGCCTCCGCGAGGGCGGACTCGGTGCCGCGATACTGGCGATACAGCGCGACGATGTCCTCGATCTCGGCCCTCTCGCGGGCGATTGCGCTGATCTTGGAGGGGTCGGCGAGCACCTCGGGATCCGCCAGCTCGCGCTCGAGCTCATCGAAGCGTCGCTCGAGGGACTGAAGCTTGTCGAACATAGCGTGAGAATTATATCACAGCTACGTTTGCCGGCCCCTCAGCGAGAGGCTGAACACGGGCGTGTAGATCGCGCCTCCGGGGCCGGGCTGGCTTCGGAACAGTGACACGGTCTCCGCGGTGAACCCGGCGAACAGCCGGTCGCGGTAGCGCGCGAGCATCGTCTCGAGGCTGGACGACGCGGTAAACGTATCATCGCTCCGGGGACGGGCGAGCGTCACGTGCGGGCGGAACTCGCGCCTCTCCTCGGGCCACCCGAGCGCAGCGCACACGCGCTCGACCTTCGCCTGCAGCGCCGAGAGAGCGGCGAGGTCGCCCTCGAGTCCGGCCCACAGCACGCGCGGCCGCCGGGGCGTGCCGAATATGCCCAGCCCGCGGCAGGCGAGCTCGAACGGCGGCCCCGGCTCGAGCGACTCCAGGGCCTCCACCAGGCCGTCCCGGCGCTCCGGGGCGGTGTTTCCGAGGAACTTCAGGGTCACGTGCAGCCCCTGTCCACGGGCCCACCTGAGCTCGCGCGCCAGGTCGGGGTCGGCGGTGCGCAGCTGTCCGAGCCGCGCGCGGAGCTCCTCGGGGAGCTCGAGCGCGATGAAGAGCCTCTCGGTCCTCGGTCTCTCACTCAAGGTCGGCGCTCACGAGTCGCACCCGCCGCTCAGCGGGCGAGTAGATGCCGAACTCCACTTTACCGCCTCCCGCCCTGCCTACGGAGCCCACGCCCACGATCGTGG
>CADDYR010000058.1 GCA_902810765.1 Chloroflexota bacterium | reverse complement strand
CGATGCTCGGCCCCACGCCGGTGTCGGCGCTGCTTCACTCGGCCGCGCTCGTCGCGGCGGGCGCGATCCTGCTCATAAGGGCTTTCCCGTTGCTGCCTCCCGGCATCCTGCTGGTGGCAGGTGCCGTGGGGGGAGTCACGGCCGTGGTCACGGGGATCATGGCGGTGGCGCAGCTCGACCTGAAGCGCCTGCTCGCGGCGTCCACCTCCAGCCAGCTCGGCTTCGTGTTCCTCGCTCTGGGCGCAGGCTCCCCGGCGTCCGCCGTCGTGCACTTGGCGGCCCACGCCGCTATGAAGAGCTCGCTCCTCCTTGGGGCGGGCATCTACCAGCACGCATACCGGTCCACGGATCTCGAGGCGATGCGCGGAGCCGGCAGGAGGTGGAGGCTCACCTTCGTGGCCTTCGCCGTCGCGGGGCTGGCGCTCGCGGGAGTGCCGCCGCTCGGGGGCTTCTGGTCGAAGGATGCCATCGAGGCTGCAGCGTTCGGATCGCCCAACATCTGGCTGCTCGGGCCGCTCGTCCTCGTGGGCACGCTGCTCACTGGCGTGTACGTCGCCCGCGCGCTGCGGCTGCTGTGGCTGAGAGGCTCGACCGGCGAGCCCGTCGCCGGTATCCGCTGGATGCTCGCTGGGCTGTTCGCGCTCGCGACCCTCGCGGCTCTGTTCGGCTTCGCCGTCGCCCCAGTTGTCCGGCTGCTCGGGGCCGGGGTTCCCGAGGACCCGGTATCGCGCGGGCTGGGCCTGACGGCGGAGCTTCTGGGGCTCGCTGTAGGCTGGCTCGTTCCGGCGGGCAGGCTCCTGGGCCCGGCGCGCGCGCTCGCCGCGGTGGGCTTTCGACCCGCGGACGGCTTCGTGACGTTCGTCGCGCGGCCCGGTCTCGCCCTGGCACGGGTGACCGACGTGACGGACCGCGCGCTCCACGGCGGGGTCTTCGCCATTGGTCGGGGAGCGCTAGGGATGGCGGGGGCCGTGCGGTGGAACGACGACTTCGGGATCAACGGGCTCATCGGCGGGATGGTCGGATACGTACGCTACCTCGCAGGGCGGGGTCGCCGTCTGCAGACGGGGCTGGTCAGCCGCGAGCTGCTGTTCGCGGCCTGCGGTGCGCTCCTGCTCGTGATACTCGTACTCGTGGCCAGATAGAGAGGTCTTGCTCTTGTTCCCGCTCGTGACGATCACGCTGTTCCTGCCCCTCGGAGGCGCGCTGCTGCTCCTGATCTGGAGGAGCGCCACACCCCGCGCGGCTCACGCGGTCGGGGTGCTCGCCTCGGCGCTGACGCTCGTGGGCGCCGCCGGGATGTGGCTGCGGGGAGCTGGGGCGGGGTTCTCGCAGGTGGAACAGCTCCCCTGGATACCCTCACTCGGGGTCGCATACAGAGTGGGCGTGGACGGGATAAGCCTGCCCTTGGTGGGGCTGACCGCGCTGCTCTTCGCCGCCTCGCTGGTGTTCTCGATCCGGATGACCGAGCGGGCGCGCTCCTACGTCTCGCTCTTCCTGTTGCTAGAGACCGCCTGCCTGGGAGTGTTCCTCTCGCTCGACCTCGTGCTGTTCTACGTCTTCTGGGAGGTCACGCTCGTAGCGATGTACTTCATCATCGCGGGCTGGGGGCACGCGGACCGACAGCGGGCCGCGCTGATGTTCTTCATCTACACGCTGCTCGGCAGCCTCCCGCTGCTGCTCGCCATCCTCGCGCTGTACCTGGGCAGCGAGCCGCACACCTTCGACGTCCGGGCGCTCGTGGCCACCCCGCCCCTGACCGGCGTCGCCGCCTCGCTCGCTTTCCTCGGGCTGCTCGTCGCGTTCGCGGTGAAGATGCCTCTCTTCCCGCTGCACACCTGGCTGCCCGACGCCCACACAGAGGCCCCCACCGCGGGCTCCGTCGTGCTCGCGGGGGTGCTGCTCAAGCTCGGCACGTACGGGCTGGTGCGGCTGGCGCTCCAGATGACTCCGGACGCGTACCACCGGGCCGCGCCGGTCGTCGCGGGCTTTGCCGTGTTCTCCGCGCTGTACGGCGCGTTCGCCGCGCTGGGCCAGAGCGACCTCAAGCGGCTGGTCGCCTACACAAGCGTGAACCACATGGGGTACGTCGCGCTCGGGGTGACGGCGGCGGCCGCGGCACGGGGCGCGGAGCGCGCGCTCGCGCTCGACGGGGCGGTGCTGCAGATGGTGAGTCACGGCATAGTGACGGGCTCGCTCTTCCTGCTCGTGGGAGCACTGGAGGACAGGGCGCACACGCGCGAGATGGGAGCGTTCAGCGGGCTCTTGAGGGCGACGCCCGCGATGGGCTGGCTGTTCGTCCTGGCCGCCTTCGCCTCTCTGGGCCTGCCGGGGCTGGCCCACTTCCCCGCGGAGTTCCAGATATTTCTCGGCACGTTCGGCGTCTGGCCCGCGGCCGCGGCGATATCGGTCGCCGGCATAGCCGTTACCGCCGGACTGTACCTCCGGGCCATCCAGAGGGTGTTCTTCGGGAAGCTGCCCGACAGGTGGAAGCTGCTGCCGGACCTCGATGCGCGGGAGCTGTGGGCGATAGTGCCGCTCTCGGCGCTCACCGTCGCGGTCGGCGTGGCTCCGGCCTGGGTACTCGACGTGATCCATCGGGCGGCGGAGGCGATAGGGCGATGATGAGCGGCGCCCGGATGGTCCACGACCTCACGCTGCTCTCGCCCGAGCTGCTGGCGCTGTTCACGGCCGCGATCGCGCTGGCCTGCGAGATGCTGCGGCGCCCCAGGCTGGCCCTCGCGATCACGGTCCTCGGGCTGCTGCTCGCCGCCGGGCTGACCGGTCCACTGCTGTTGGGGAAGGACACGAGTGTGTTCATGGGCACGTTCCGCGTCGACGCCCTCGGCATCTGGGCGAAGCTCGTCCTCCTGCCGACGACCGCGCTGGTCGCGGTGCTCGCCTATCCCGAGGTGCGCGGCACGGACAGGGAGGGCACCGTGTACAGCCTGCTCGCGTTCACCACGCTCGGGGCCCTCGTGCTCGCCGCGGCGGGCGACGTGATGTTCCTCGTGCTCGGCGTGCTCCTTTCGAGCCTCGGCTCGTTCGCGCTCGTGGCGTACCCGCGCGACGTGCGCGCGACGGAGGCCGCGATGAAATACTTCGTGTTCGGCTCGGTGAGCAGCGCGGTGATGATCTTCGGGCTGACCTACTGGTTCGGCGCGACCGGCTCGACGCTGCTCTCGAGCCTGCGCGTCCTGGGGGATGTGCCCCTGGCGGCCGTGGCCGGGCTGATCGCGGTGCTGGTGGGGCTGGGCTACAAGGCGGCGGTGGTGCCGTTCCACTTCTGGGCCCCCGACGCCTACGACGGGGCGCCGCTCGCGATCGCCGCGTACCTCTCGATAGTGCCGAAGGTGGGCGCCATCTTCGCGCTCGCGCAGGTCGCGCGCAACCTCCCCGCCGAGGCGGTGAACTGGCGGCTCCTGCTGGCGGTGCTCGCCGTCGCCTCGATGACCTACGGCAACCTCGCGGCGCTGGTGCAGACGAACCTGGTGCGCCTCATGGCCTACTCCTCGATCGCTCAGGTGGGCTACTTCCTGCTGGGGGTGGTGGCCGTGGGCGCGAGCCCGCTCGCCGTACAGTCGCTGGTAGTGTTCGCGGCCGCGTATGCCGCGATGAACCTGGGGGCGTTCGCGGTGGTCGCCAGGTTCGGGCGCGACCTGGAAGGATGGGCCGGCCTCGGGCGCTCGGCCCCCTGGACAGGGCTCGCGATGGTGATCTTCCTCCTATCGCTCGTGGGTGTGCCGCCGCTAGGGGGCTTCTTCGGGAAGCTGTTGCTGTTCGGCGCTGCCATAGACTCCGGCTACGCCTGGCTCGCGGTGGTCGCCATCCTCAACAGCGTGCTCTCGCTCGGGGTGTACCTGCGGATGATAGTGCCGATGTATCGCCAGCCGAAGGCGGCGCCCGCCGCCGCGCGACCGCTGGTGTTCGTGGGATCGGTAGCGCTCGCGTTCACCGTAGCGATCGGGATCGGGCTGCAGCTCGTCGTCAGCGGGCTGCAGTAACCACGTTGACAGTGTGCAACGCGGTCGCCGGGGCTACCACGTCTCCCA
This sequence comes from Chloroflexota bacterium, assembly GCA_902810765.1. Lineage (GTDB taxonomy): Bacteria > Chloroflexota > Chloroflexia > Thermobaculales > Thermobaculaceae > CADDYR01. The sequence goes on along the minus strand of CADDYR010000058.1, from coordinate 13,469 downwards.
GGGCTCGAGGGCGCGCTGGAGGCCGTCGCCGAGCGCGGTGAAGGCGAGCGAGATCAGCACCAGCCCGCTCGCCGGGATGAGCACGAACTCCGGAGCGAACACCGTGAACGGGAACTCCTCGAACATCAGGCCCGATATGCTGAGCTCGGGCTGAGCCACACCGAGCCCGATCGCGCTCAGAAACCCCTCGGCGATTATCACCGCCGGGACCTCGAAGGAGGCCATCACGATCGCCGGACCCAGCACCTGCGCGAGCACGTGCCGCAGCAGTATCCGCGCGTCGGACGCCCCGATGGAGCGCGCGGCGACGACGTAGTCAGCGTCGCGGACGACGAGCACGTAGCCACGCACGACGCGCGCCGCGTTCGCCCAGCCGACCGTCGCGAGCGGGATGGAGTGCCACGGGGCCGCGAGCGCCGTCCTGCGGAGCAGCGCCATCAGGAGCGCGAACACGAGCAGCGACGGGATGGACTGGCACAGGTCCGCGACCCGCATGATCGCCTCCTCCCACGCACCGCGCGCCCAGCCGGACACCATCCCGAGCGCGATACCGAGCATCGCCGCCAGCGTCGCCGCCCCGATCCCCGTGACGAGGGTCACCCGCAGCCCGTACAGGACCATACTGAGCACGTCGCGCCCAAACGAGTCGGTCCCGAGCGGGTGCGTAGGGCTGGAGCCGGTCTCCCAGAAGGGAGGTGCGTGGATGTGGAAGGAGATCGGCACCGGGTAGCGATAGGGGGCTAGCCTGCCCGCGAGCAGGGCCACGACCGCCACGGCGATCAGGAAGAGGGCCCCGAGCACCGCGAAGCGGTCCCGCCACAGCCTGCGCAGCGCGCGCTCGACGCGCCCCTCCCGACGACCGGGGCGCATCCCGAACGAGAGGCTGCCTCCGAGCGTCCGCGCCCGCGCCATCAGCGGGCGTCTCCCATCCTGACGCGCGGGTTGATGATCCCGTACGCGATGTCGGCGCCCAGGTTGGCGAGCAGCACCAGCAGGGTGTAGATCATCGTCGCGGCGAGCACGAGCGCGAAGTCCTCGTGCGCGAACCCGTCGAACAGCATGTGGCCGGTGCCGGGGATCTGGAACGCGTACTCGACGAGCACCGAGCCTGTGATGAGCATCGCGAGCGTGGGCCCCACCAGCGCCACCACGGGGATGAGGGCGTTGCGCAGGATGTGGCGCCGGGTGACGGTTCCGGGGCGCAGCCCCTTCGCCCTCGCGGTCCGCACGTAGTCCTGGCCCAGCACCTCGAGCGTGCTCGCCTTCGTGAGGCGCGCCAGGTAGCCGCCGGAGCTGAGCCCGAGCACCAGGCTCGGCAGCACGTAGTTCCGCCACCCGCCGTCCCACAGCACCGGGATCGGGATGTGCAGGTCCACTACCACCAGCAGTGCCAGGAACGACAGGATGATCGTGGGGATCGTGTAGCTCACGGTCGAGAGGAGGGAGACGAGGCGATCCACCCGGCCATCCCTGTCGAGCGCCGCCTTTACGCCGACGGGCACGCCCAGCCCCAGGGCGATCAGGAAGGCGAGGAGCCCGATCCGCGCGGTTATCGGAAAACCATCGGCCACGATCTGCTTCACGGGCTCGCCGTCGTAGAAGTTGGACTCCCCCCAGTCGAACCGGGCGGCGTGCCCGAGGAACTGCACGTACTGCTCGTACAGGGGGGCGCGAGGGTCGAACACGCCCCGAGCCCCCGTGTACTCACCTCCGGCGGGCTGCGCCTCGAGCGCGAAGCTGACCTTCCCCGTGGCCTTCATCGCGAAGAAGGTGAGCGAGATCGCGAGCCACATCACCGGGACGGCCCACAGCACCCGCCGAACGACGTAACCGAGCAATCGAGACCTCTTTCAGGAGATGGCCCTGCACGGGCCGTGGACTGCATCGCGCCCCAGCAAGTATACACTCGCAGGAGCGCCCGCAGACGTCGAGCGGGCGACGGCTAGCCCTTCTTGTGATTGCCCTTCCTCGGCTTGCGGGTGGGCTTGTGCTTCTGGTGCTTCGGCGGCGGAGGCGGCTTCGGGCCGACCTTCCACACGGCCTGGAGCGGGGAGTAAGCGCTCTCGAACCGATCCGTGCGCACCGTGCTGCCGTTCTTCGTGACGGTGCGCCGTATCGCCACGTTCTCTCCCGGCTGCGGCGCCTGGATCTCCGCCCTGTATCCGGGCGGCTGGGACGGATCGAGGATCAGGAGCGGCTTCGGCGGCTTCGCGGTCTCCGTGACCGACGGGCCGCCCAGGACGACCCTCCACCCCGGGTTCGTGCCGTACAGGGTCACCACGAGCTCGTCGTCCTCCGTCCGCGCCTCGACGAGCACGTAGTGTCCGGTGTTGTTCGTCCACCGCACGTCGCCGCCGGAGGCGGAGAACATCGCGTCGAGCCCGACCGCGGCGCCGCCCTGCTGATGGCTCGCGATGATCACCGGATACGGGCGGCGATCCGTGATCGGCACTCCGGACCAGAACAGCGCCCGGAACAGCGCGGTGGCGAGCTCGTCCACCCCGCCGCCGAAGTCGAACGGCGCGCTGTACGTCTGCATCACCGGGGCCTGGACGTAGCCGCGCTCTCCAGTGATCGCGCCGAGCGCGGACCTCAGGCTGAACCTCTCTCCCGGCGCCACGACCGTGTCGTTCAGCCTGCCCGCCGCCGTCCGGGCGTTGGTCGCCCGGTCGTACCAGTCGCCGGCGAGCGACACCCGCCCCTGTCCGATCGGCTCCCGTATGCCGAGCGCGCTCGGGTCGTCCGTCGGCACCCGCGGCTTGCTGATCGCGACGGACATGCCGACCGAGTGCCTGCCGGACCTGATCGCGCTCACCAGGTCGCTCGTCGTGGCGCCCACCCTCAGCCGGTGCCCGTCCGTGCTCTCCTTCGTCACGACCAGATCGTCGTCCCAGGTGAGCGCCCCGCTCTCGCGCTTCTGGTAGACCTGCGCCGACAGCCCTCGCACATAGCCGCGCACCGCGTCCTCGTCCACGTCTATCAGGGCCGTCTGTCGCTTCTGGTCGACGGTCACCCGGATCCAGCCGGCCAGTGTCCTGACCGGTATCGTCCACTCCTGGTCCTCGAAGGTCAGCGTCGTGGGGCCTGAGAGCATCCGGTCGAGCTGGCTCTTCGAGGGCCCGAGCTGAGCGGCCGTGAGCTTCGCGGGGATCTCGTCCACCGAGACGCTCGCGTCGGAACCCGTCGCGACAGCCTTCAGGACGGAGGCCGCCGTGGCCTTGAGGTCCACCTCGCGGCCGTCGCGGTCGGGGGTCAGCACCGCCCGCGCGTCCACGATCCTGAGGTCGGCGTTGCGCGGGTCGCGGTGCAGATCCTTCTGCACGGGCTGCAGCAGCCCCATGACCTTCTGCGGGTCGAGGTATCCGACCACCGCGCCCGTCCCGCGCTGGATCTGGACCGTCGAGGCGATCTGCCCGGGCGTGAGCTTCCACTCCTGCCTGCCGTACCTGAGGGTGATCGGGCGGCGCGCGACGGCGCGCGCGAGCCGGTCCCCCTCGCCCCAGTCGGAGCGAAGGATGTCGGGCCGCACGGACCTCATCGGCAGGCTGATTGGCTTGGTCCTGAAGTGCGAGAGGGCGGAGTATATACTGTCGCTCGCGGCGGCCTCGCTCAGCCGCTTGCCCCACACGCCCGGCGTGGCGACGACGTACCCGTCCTGCCTGATCGTGAGCTCCGAGCTCCGGGCCCGGACGTAGGCCCGACGGGCGACCTTCCGTACGAACTCCTCGATCCTGCTCTTGTCCAGGATGTACCTCGGCGTCACGGCGACCGGCCTGCTGAGGAAGGGCACCACCTGGCGCCAGCGCTCGGGCGCGCTACCCTTCCGCCCGGTGGCGTAGGCGTGGCGGACGATCCAGTCGGAGTCGAGGGTGAGGCCGAGCTCCTCGGGAGTCGTGCTGAACCGCTTGCCGCCCGCCGTGAGCACGAGGGGGGAACGGGTGTACCTCTCGGCCTGCCGTGTGAGCGCCCGCTTTGCCTGCCCCGCCGTCATGCCGCTCAGGCTCACTCCCATCGCGGACACGCCCGGGTATATCCTGTCGCGATATCGTACAGAGTAGTACGCGACGGTGCCGGCCGAGATCGCGAGCACGAGCACCAGGGCGACGAGCGCGACGATCCAGCCGCGGCGCGACCGCGACCCGCCCTCATCTGGGAGCCGAACGGCCTCGGTGGGCTGGCTCCATGGCTTTGTCTCGCTCATATGCAATTCCGGATGGTCGGGGAGCTGATTACTCCCGCTTATCCCTTCCGACCGATTATACTTATGGTAGCGTCAAGATGTACTGGAAGGTTGCGCCCAGGCCATGTCCGAGCCCGCCACACTAACCGCACAGCGGACCACCGCCTCGCTGGTCGACAGGCTGCTGAGCCAGGCGGGTACCTACCTGCCTGAGAAGGAGCTTCGGGTGGTCAGGCGCGCCTGCGAGGTCGCGACCGCGGCCCACGACGGCGCCCTGCGCAAGTCGGGCGAGCCGTTCGTCATCCATCCGCTGCACGTGGCGCAGATCGTGGCCGGCCTCAGGCTCGACTCGCAGGCGCTCGCGGCGGCGCTGCTGCACGACACCGTCGAGGATACCGAGATCAGCCTCACGGACATCGTGCAGGAGTTCGGCCCCGAGGTGGGCAAGCTCGTCGACGGGCTCACGAAGCTGTCGAAGATTCGGCTGTCCCCCGAGGAGAGCAGGGACGACCGCGAGCTGCAGGCACAGGCGGAGAACCTGCGCAAGATGTTCCTCGCGATGGTCGAGGACCCGCGCGTGGTGCTCATCAAGCTCGCCGACCGGCTGCACAACATGCGGACGATCGCGGCGATGCCGGACGACAGGCAGGCGTTCAAGGCCCGGGAGACGCTCGAGATCTACGCGCCGCTCGCGGGCAGGCTCGGGATAGGCAGCTTCAAGGGCGAGCTGGAGGACCTCGCGTTCCGCGTGCTCCAGCCGGAGAAGTACCGCGAGCTTGCCGCCGCGATCGAGAAGTCCGGCGGAAGCCGGCAGAAGTACCTGGACAAGGTCATCCGCACGCTACGTCGGGCGCTGTCCGAGGCCGGGGTGCCCGCAGAGATCTACGGGCGCCAGAAGCACCTGTACAGCATCTATCGCAAGATGCAGCAGAAGCAGCGCCCGTTCGACCAGATCTTCGACGTTGTGGGGGTGCGCATCATCACCGAGGAGGTGATGCAGTGCTACGCCGTGCTCGGGGTGATCCACAGCCTCTGGCGTCCGATCCCCGGGGAGTTCGACGACTACATAGCGACCCCGAAGGAGAGCATGTACCAGTCGCTGCACACCGCGGTGATCGCGGAGCAGGGCCGCCCGCTCGAGATCCAGATCCGCACCCGGCTGATGCACGAGATCGCCGAGCATGGGATCGCCGCCCACTGGCGCTACAAGGAGGGCGGCAAGCGGGACGAGACGTCCGAGTACAGGGTCGCCTGGCTCCGCCAGCTCCTCGAGTGGCGCGACGACGTGGCGGACGCCCAGGAGTTCGTCGAGTCCATGAAGAGCGACGTGCTCCAGGAGCTGGTGTACGTGTTCACCCCACGGGGGGACGTGATCGAGCTGCCGCGGGGCGCGACCCCCATTGACTTCGCCTACCGCATCCACACGGACGTAGGCCACCACTGCGTCGGCGCGAGCGTGAACGACAGGCTCGTGCCGCTCGACCATCAGCTCTCGAGCGGGGACGTCGTCCGCATCCGGACGAGCAAGCAGAAGCAGGGCCCCAGCCGCGACTGGCTCAACCCGGCCTACGTCAAGACGGCGTCGGCGCGCGAGAAGATACGCCAGTGGTTCCGCAAGCAGGAGAGGGCGGAGAACATCGAGCACGGCCGGGAGATGGTGGAGAAGGAGCTCAAGCGCCTCGGGCTCGAGCACACGAAGCTCGAGGAGATCGCCGAGCAGTTCCCGAACTACCACAAGCTGGAGGACTTCCTCGCCGCCGTGGGCTACGGGGCCGTGACGCTGCCTCAGATCACCAGCAAGCTCATCGTGCAGGAGGAGCGCGACATCCTCCAGGAGCCGCAGCCCTCGCGCGCCGCCCCGACCGTGTCGGACGTGCAGGTTATGGGCGTCGGCGACCTGCTGACCACGCTCGCGAAGTGCTGCTCCCCCATGATAGGCGACGACATCGTCGGCTTCGTCACTCGCGGACGTGGCGTGACCATCCACCGCAAGGGCTGCCCGAACCTGAAGGGGGTGGACCCCGCACGCACGATCCCGGTGTCCTGGACCGGGAGCAGCCAGCAGCTGTACAGCGTGGTGCTCCAGGTGATCGCGGTCGACCGCGTCGGAGTGCTGCGGGACGTCAGCACGGTCGTCTCGAACGAGAAGGTGAACATGCACGACGTGCAGACGTTCGACCACAAGGACCACACCGTCACGATCCAGTTCTCGGTGGACCTGCCGAACGGCGAGATACTCAGCCGCCTGCTGATGAAGCTCGAGAGGCTGCGGGACGTCGTGGAGGTCAGGCGCCGTAACCCCGCGGCGGGCGGCCTGACCGGGGCCTAGATGCCGGTGGCTTTCCTTTCGATTGTCGCCCCCATCCCGTATCATGCACCTGAGTACCTGATGCGAGGATCGCGGGTAGCACACACTTGATCACATATTACGCGTTACGCCTGGGTCTGCTCCTGTTCCCCCTGTTCTCGCTCTCGCAGGGCTATCGGGCCTGCTCCGTCATTGGACGGCTGTTCTGGCTGCTGAACGCCGGCGCCCGGCACACGATTGAGGAGAACCTGTGCCACGTGCTCGGCCCCCGGGCCGGCCGCGGCGAGCTAGGCCGCGCCTGCCGAAGGATCTTCGTCAACCTCACGAAGGATTACTACGATCTGCTGCTCGTGGCGAGGCTCGGGCGCGAGGATGTGCTGCGGCGGGTGACGGTGGAGGGACTGGAACGGCTGGACGCCACCCGGAGCCCGGGCACCGGTGTCGTCGCAGTGTTCTTCCACACCGCGGGATTCAACCTGGCTGCCCAGTCCGCGCTCCTCACCGGCCGCCACGTGTGCGTCGTGGCGGAGCCGCTGAACCCCCCGAGGCTGCGCAGCTTCGTGAACCGGATGCGCTCCGCGCTCGGGCTGGAGCTCGCCACGCCCGACCGCAGCGGGATGCGTCAGATGATGCGTGTGCTCCGCGCGGACGGAACGGTCGTGCTCGCGGCTGACCGGGGTATCACGGGCACCGGGGTGCCAGTCACCCTGTTCGGCGAGAGGGTGTTCCTCCCGGCCGGAGCCGCAGCGCTCGCTCTGCGCACGGGGGCGACGATCGTGCCGATCCTGATCAGCCGTTGCGAGGACGACCGGGTGAGGCTGATCGTGGGGCAGAGGATCGAGTACGCGCGCGGCAGAGACTTCGACGCGACCCTGCGCGGCATCACGCAGGCGATAGCCTCGACGTTCGAGGAGCACGTGCGGCAGCACCCCGATCAGTGGGTCATCGCGCGACCGATCTGGAGGAGCACCCGCCCGCGCCAGCGCTAGTCCTGGTACGCGCCGGTCCGCTCCTCGCGAGCGGACTCGTACTCGACGACCCGTGCGCGAAGCTCCTCCAGCTCGGCCTGCAGGCGCAGGATCTGCTCCCGCATGTGCAGGATCACCTCGACCGCCGCGAGGTTCACGCCCAGGTCGTCCATCAGGCGGTGGATGCGCCGGAGCTGCTCTATGTCCTCCTCGGTGTACAGGCGCACGTTGCCGCGCGTGCGCCGGGGCGCGACCAGCCCCAGCCTCTCGTAGTGCCGCAGCGTCTGCGGGTGGCAGTTGGCCAGGCTGGCGGCCACGCTTATGATGTACCTGGGCTGTTTGTCCGGACTCTTCCGACTCATAGCCCTAGCTCGACCCCATCTCCCTCATACGCCTGAGCAGGTCCTTCTGCTGCTCGGACAGCTTCGGCAGGCGCACGGAGACCTTCGCCAGCAGGTCGCCCTTCTTCGAGGGGTTCTGCAGGACGGGCATCCCCTGCCCCCTCAGCCTGAAGACCGTGCCGCTGTTCGTGTTCGGCGGTATGGTCAGCATCAGCCGCTTGCCTCCGGGGGTCGGCACCTGCACCTCTCCGCCGAGCGCGCAGGTGTAGAGGTCCACCGGCACGTCCACGTGCACGTCGGCGCCCTCCAGCTCGAACCCGGGGCTCGGCAGGAGCTTGATCCTGAGGTACAGGTCTCCCGCGGGCGCGCCTCCGACCCCGGGCTCTCCCTGCCCCGCGATGCGCACCCTTGCGCCGTCGTACACTCCGGCCGGGATCTTCGCCTCGATGCGACGGCGCCGGGTGACGGTGCCCCTGCCCCTGCACGTGTCGCACAGCTGGCTCTGGCGGATGCCCACTCCGCCGCACTCCGGGCAGTTCTCCTCGGTCTGCAGCTGCAGGATGCGGGTCGCTCCGTTGTACGCCTCCTCGAGGCTGACCTCGACCTCCTGCTCGATGTCCGCGCCGCGCTGCATCCTGACGCGCTGGCCGGCCGTCGTCGGCCCGGTCCTCGTGCCGGCGAAGCTGCCGAACAGCGTCCGGAAGAAGTCGGAGAAGCCACCTCCGTCCGCGGGCTCGTACTCGAAGTGCACGCCGCCCGTGCGTCCCGTGAACCAGCGGCCGAAGTCCGTCTCGCGCGCTCCGGGGCTGGTCTCGCGGTACCGCTCCCAGTCCGCCCCGAAGCGATCGTACTTCTGGCGCTTCTCCGGGTCGCTGAGGACCTGGTACGCCTCGTTGATCTCCTTGAACCTGGCCTCGGCCTCTTTGTTGCCGGGGTTGACGTCGGGGTGATACTTGCGCGCGAGCTTGCGGTACGCCGCCCGGATCTCCTTCTCGGTGGCGTTGCGGCCCACTCCGAGCGTCCTGTAGTAGTCCTTGTATTCCACTGCCATGGTGTTCGCCTGATTCGTACTTGGGGACGACCCACGCGCGCCCGGCGCGACGCAGCTCGGGCGCTGCTTCGGGGCCGATCCGAACGAGTACATGCTACAACCTTGAGTGGAGTCCTGTCAACTTTGCCGGGGCGAGAGAGGGCTCCGGCCTCGTCCTGTCGGGCTCTACTTCGGGGTGCTCAGGCGGCCGCTGATCGCCCGGCGCATCCTCATCAGCACGAGGTAGGAGGGCACCGTCGCGAGGAGGAGCAGCACCAGCGCGGCGACGGGCGCGAGCATCGCGAGCACCACCACCACGCCCGCGAGCATGTCCTCGAGCACGCTGACTATCGGGTTCGCCAGGCCGCTCGTGTACACGCTCCAGACGGGCCGCGTCGTCTTTTTGTACAGGTGGAGCAGCCCCGCGGCTGCGGCGCCGAGCAGGAGCGAGAGCACGAGGTTGCTCGAGGTGAGCACGGAGTTCGTCGCGGCGAAGATGATCGCGCCGGCGACCGGGCGGAGGACAGTGCCCGCGGCGTCGTTCGCGCTGTCGAGCGCGGGGCGCTTGTCGGCGAAGATCTCGAAGGTGAGCAGGATCACCAGCGCGATCAAGGCTGGGGCGCTTTGTATGAAGTCGAAGGGTGGGGTGAGCGCGATCCAGTGGGCCCGCGCGCCGAGGCCGACGAGCAGCAGGGCGAGGTAGGCGTTCAGGCCGGCGGGCGCGGCCGCGCACAGGCTGGTGAGCACCTGCAGAAGGGCAGACACGGTACCTCCAGGGCAGCGAGATTACGTAAGGCTCCCAGGATTATACAGACGACGCTGCCCTGGCGCAACGGCCACGACATAAAGCAAGGCGCCGGGCACACGCCCGGCGCGTACGAACGAGCGCCCGTTACTGCAGGTACCGGATCACGCCGACCAGCTTGCCCTGCACCTGCACGTCGTCGGGGTCGGCGTAGATCGGCTCCATCGTGACGTTCGCGGGCTGCAGCCTCACCCGGTCCCCCTCGCGGTAGAACCTCTTCAGGGTGGTGGTCCTCTCGCGCTCGAGCCATACGGCGACCGTCTCGCCGTTCTCGGCGGTGCGCTGCGGTCGCATCAGCACGATGTCGCCGTCCCCGATCAGCGCGTCCACCATCGAGTATCCCTTCACACGGAGCGCGAAGATCTGGTCGCTGCGCCTCGGCAGCATCGAGGGGCTGAGCTTCACCGTCTCGTCCCAGGTCTGGGGGTCGGGCAGGCTCTCGGGCACCTCGATCGGCTGGCCGGCGGCGATGGTGCCGACGATCGGCACGAGGATGGAGTCGTCGTGGGGGATGCCCGCGTCGGGCAGCTCGATCCCGCGGCTGATGTTCCGGTTTCGCCTGAGCAGGCCCTTCTCGGCGAGCTGGTTCAGGTTGTAGGCGACGACGGAGGTGGAGTTCACCCCGACGCCCGCGCCGATCTCACGCACGGTGGGCGGGCGGTTGTTCGCCTCGGCGAACTCGCGTATGAAGTTCAGTATGGCCTGCTGTCGGGCACTCAGCTTCTGCTTCAAGGCACGCTCTCCCTGGAAGTAAAGGGTTCGTAAAGACCTGTTTACGGGATTGTAGACCAGAACGGATGTTCGTGTCAACTATAACGGCGTGCTCGGGCGCACTTTCCCGACGGAAGTTGCTATATACTGGCGAATGTTGCTGTGAAGCTCGGCCGCACGGGCGGCAGATCGGAGTACCCAGACTTGGCCAGGACGTTCGTCGCGCTCGACCTCGAGATGACGGGGCAGGATTACGAGCGCGACGAGATCATACAGATAGGTGCGATCAAGTTCGACGAGGAGCGCGTCCTCGGTCGGTGGAGCTCGCTCGTCAGGCCGACGGTGAGAGTGCCGTTGCGCATACGGCGCCTGACGGGCATCCGCGAGCGCGACCTCGCCAGCGCCCCGAGCTTCGAGAAGGTCCAGCACAGGCTCCTCGAATTCGTCGGCGACCTCCCGCTCGTGGGGCACAGCATCGGCCACGATGTCCGCTTCCTGGCGAGCAAGGGGCTGGAGCTCGGCAACCCCGAGTACGACACCTGGGAGCTCGCGACGCTGCTCATGCCCTCGCTCCCCAGCTACACACTCGAGGGCGTGGCCGCCGCGCTCGGGGTGCCCGCGCCCTCGAGCCACGACGCGATGGCCGACGCCGAGACGTCCCGCAGGGTCTTCCTGGGGCTCGTCGAGAAGCTGCACGAGCTGCCACAGGAGCTCGTCGCCCGGATCGTCGCGCTGACGGGCGGCACCGACTGGAAGCTCGCGCCGCTCTTCCGGAGCCTGCTGGGCTCGAGCCGCGAGGAGTTCGCTCCCCGGGCCGGCTCCGGCACCGTCCGCGCGAGGCTGAGGTCCAAGGGGCTGAGCGAGCGGGACCTGGCGTCGCTCGTGTTCACCCCGCCCAGACGCGTGCCGCCCCTCGAGCCGGCACGCGAGATCGTCGCTCTCGACCCCGAACAGCTCGTCAGGGAGTTCGAGCCCCAGGGCGAGCTGTCGGGCGCGTTCGAGAGCTACGAGTACCGCCCTCAGCAGGTCGAGATGATGCGCGCGGTCGTCGGCGCGCTCAACGACGATCGCGTGCTCGTGGTCGAGGCGGGCACCGGCACCGGCAAGTCCGCGGCGTACCTCGTGCCCGCGATCCACTGGGCGGTCCAGAATGGCCGGAGGGTGGTGGTCTCGACCGACACGATCAACCTGCAGGACCAGCTCTACAACAAGGACATCCCCGACATCCGCAGAGCCATCGGGCAGGTCGGACGGTCGCTCCGTGCGACCCTCGTCAAGGGCAGGAGCAACTACCTCTGCCTGCGGCGCTGGGAGGAGTTTCAGCGGAGCGGCCCCCACTCCGAGGACGAGCTCCGGTTCGTCGTGAAGGTGCTGCTGTGGCTGCCCCACACCGAGACCGGGGACGTCGCGGAGCTCCCGCTCTCGCAGGCGGAGCGCGCGCTGTGGCAGCGCGTGTGCGCCACCAAGGACACCTGTACCGGCAGGCGATGCCTCTCCTCCGGCGGCAGGCAATGCTTCCTGCATCGGGTCAGGCAGGAGGCCGAGGGCTCGCACCTGATCATTGTGAACCACGCGCTGCTGCTCTCGGACGTCGCCGCCGGGAACACCGTGCTGCCGGAGTACGAGTACCTCGTGATAGACGAGGCGCACAAGCTCGAGGAGGAGGCGACCGACCAGCTGTCGTTCGCGCTCGACCAGCGCAGCCTCGAGGAGCACCTCGACCGGATCAGCAAGCCGGTGTCGCCCGACCGCCACGAGGGGATCGCGAGCACCCTCCCCGTGCACCTGAGGGACAGCCGCGTGAGGACCGAGGACCACGAGCGCGTGATCGAGCTCGCGCGGGCGCTCGCCGAGCGCACGGACAGGGCGAGGTCGCGAGCCGCCGGGTTCTTCGCGGCGCTCGGGGGCGTCGCGGAGGGGCTGGGCGCACCCTCCGGCTACGATCAGCACCTGCGGCTCGTCGGGGAGGTGCGCGCGAGGGAGGGCTGGCAGGCCGTCGCGGGCGCATGGGACGACCTGAAGGTCGCGCTCGCGGAGCTACAGGCCGTCCTGGTCAGGACCGTCGAGCTGTTCGAGTCCTTCGAGGGGCTCAACGTGGCGGACTGCGAGGAGCTGATAGGCGACCTCGAGGCGCTGGTGGTCGCGACGATCGAGATCGCCGAGCGCACGGACTGGATCGTGGCGAAGCCGCGCGAGCAGGACGTGTGCTGGCTCACGCTGTCGGCCAGGAGCGGCGCGATCTCCCTCCACCAGGCGCCACTGCACGTAGGCCCGCTGCTCCAGGAACACCTGTACGGCCGGAAGAGGTCCATCGTGATGACTTCCGCCACCCTGTCCACGGACCGCAGCTTCGCGTACGTCAGGTCGCGTCTCGGCCTCGACGACGCCGATGAGCTCCTCCTCGACTCTCCGTTCGACTACAGGAGCTCCGCGCTCCTGCTCGTGGCGAAGGACGTGCCGGAGCCCGGCTCCCAGGGCTACCAGAAGGCCATCGAGCAGGCGCTCGTGGACCTGGTCATCGCCGCAGAGGGGCGCACCCTCGCCCTGTTCACGTCGCACAGTGGGCTACAGGCGACGCTGAAGGCGGTCAGGAAGCCGCTCACGCAGCGCGACATCCTCGTGCTCGCGCACGGGGATGGCCCGCGCCACCGCCTGCTGCAACAGCTCAAGGCGAACCCGAGGACGGTGCTCCTGGGCACCCGCTCCTTCTGGGAGGGTATAGATGTCGTTGGGGATGCGCTGAGCCTGCTGGTCATCGCCAGGCTGCCGTTCGAGGTGCCGAGCGACCCGGTCTTCACCGCGCGCAGCGAGAGCTTCGACGACCCGTTTGGTCAGTACGCCCTCCCCCAGGCCATACTGAGGCTCAAGCAGGGCTTCGGGAGGCTCATACGCTCGAAGACGGATCGCGGGGTGGTGGTAATCCTCGACAGCAGGCTGCTTACCCGCGGGTACGGAGGTGCCTTCCTGCGCTCGCTGCCGCCCGCGACGATCCGCAAGGGTCCTGCTCGGAGCCTGCCGTCGGCGGTTGCCGAGTGGCTGTCCAGGCCCGCCGCGACCCGGACGGAGGCGACCGCCGTGGAGCGCTAGGGTCCGGCAGCGTGGCGGCCGGACCCTAGCGCTCCACGG
>CADDYR010000057.1 GCA_902810765.1 Chloroflexota bacterium | reverse complement strand
GGGATCAGGTCCGATATAGCGTTCGGCGAGTCGTCGGGATATCTGGAGAAGCTGCGGTCGGCAGGCAGGGCCGGGACCACGAGCTCGTCCTCGAGGCTGCCGTCGGGGCGGTACAGCCGGATGGTGTCGCCGCGGTCGTTGATGGACAGGGCCATCAGGCTGGTGGGGATCACCGCGAACCCGCCGTTGACCAGCCACAAGTTGGAATAGAAGAGCTCGTACGTGCCCGATCCGGTGGTGAGGCGCCATCCGTCGAGGTGGATCGCGTAGGTGCCCACGTAGTGCAGCTCGATCCACTCGTCGTCCGTGGCGGCGTGACCATCGCCGTTCCAGTCAACTCCCTGAGGGTTGGATAGGACCTCGTTGATGTGGACGTGCCCCGAGGGGGTCGGCGTTGCAGTGGGCGTCGAGGTAGGCGTGGGCGTAGGCGTCGGTGAGGCGGGGCCGTGGAGCACCACGTCGTCGAAGTAGACGGGGCTCGTGGGCGTGCCGGACACGACCTCGGCGTGGAGCTCGACGAAAATCCGGGTTGCGCCGCTGAACGCCCTGGAGGAGAACTGACGCTCGACCCGTACCCAGTCGCCGTCCTCCTCCACCATGAAGTGACCCGTGTCGACGTTCAGGGTGACGATGCTCGGGGGCGCGGACAGGATGAGCTCCGGGTTGACGTACTGCCTCCGGTCGTACCTGATGTACGAGCTGATGGTGTACGTCGTGTCCGGGCTCAGGTCAATGGCGGTGCTCCACACCCACACCCGGCCGTTCGTGGAGGGCAGCAGGGCCGCCGCACGGCTCGCGTTCCGCCCCTCGCCGTCCACGACCTGAAACGTACCCATTGATTGCCCGAGCATCCTCCATCCGGTCGAGCCCTGCTCGAAGTCGCCGTTCGTGATGAGCTGTGTGGTCTGTTCCTCGGAGTGCGTGGTTGTCACCAGCCCCGCGAGCGCGATGGCGACGGCGAGGCAGGCGACGAGGGCGCGGTAGTAGAGCGTCTTCAGCATTGCAGCACGCCTTTCTGCCGGGAGCGATCCGGCGGTCGTATGGATTGGTTGTAGGTACAGGGGTGCCGAGAGATGCCTTGAAGGGAACGCCTTGGTGCCGTGCGAGCGACGGAGTGACTTATACCACGAATCTCGTTAGTGTGCAAGAGTGCATCGGAAAGAATCTCTCGCTCGAGCGCGCGAGACCTCTGCTACTTGGAGGGGCACCTCACGGCATCCCGGTGAATACCTGCCTGTTGCCGTCCTGATGCCACCCTCGCTCGTCATCCTGGGCCACTCACGTCTTGTCATAATGGCAGACTCGTCGCCCGGTTTCGGTATCGCTCCCCGGCCTGGGGGGCACTCGTGGAGGAGGGGGGCGCTCGGTATCGTGGCAGGGTTGCTGCGAGTTGGCTGGCTGGTCCCCCGCGAGCGCGGCTGCGCCCGTGGGGCGCCTCTCGGATCGGTCTCGTTCAAAGCCCCGCTTCACGCTGTGAGGGGCTCCTGCCGGAAGGAAGATCGCTTGTGGTAACCGTGTTCAAGTCGAAGGCCCGCGGAGGCGGCATAACGTCTGTGCCCGTGGACGTCGAGGGGCTGGTGGCCGAGCTGAGGGCGAGCGTGCAGGGAGAGGTGCGGTTCAGCGACGGCGACCGCGCGCTCTACGCCACCGACTCGTCCAACTACCGCCAGGTGCCCATCGGCGTCGTCATCCCCAGGGACGTGGACGATGTGGTCGTGACCGTCACGGCCTGCCGCCACTTCGGCGCGCCCGTGCTGCCCCGCGGAGCGGGCACGAGCCTCTCGGGAGAGTCCTGCAACGTCGCGGTCATCATAGACATGTCCAAGTACCTCAACCAACTCATCGAGCTCGAGCCCGACGAGAAGTTCGCGCGGGTGCAGCCCGGGATCATCTTCGACGATCTGCGCGACGCGGCGGAGCAGCACCACCTCACCTGCGCGACCGACACCTCCACGCACCAGTGGGCGACGATCGGGGGCATGGTCGGCAACAACTCGTGCGGCATACACTCGGTCATGGGGGGCAAGACCTCGGACAACACCGAGGAGCTGGAGATCCTCACGTACGACGGCCTGCGGATGCGGGTGGGCAGGACGAGCGAGGAGGAGCTCGCGCGGATCATCGCCGGGGGCGGACGCCGTGGCGAGATCTACGCGAGGCTGAAGTCCCTCGCGGACAGATACGGCGACCTCATCCGGCAGCGCTTTCCCGACATCCCGCGGCTGGTCTCCGGCTACGGACTGAACCACCTGCTGCCCGAGAACGGCTTCAATGTCGCGCGGGCGCTGGTGGGCTCGGAGGGCACCTGCGTCACAGTGCTCGAGGTGAGGACCCGCCTGATCTACAGCCCTCCCTCACGCTCGCTCCTGGTGCTCGGCTACCCGGACATATACAGCGCTGGCGATCACGCGCCCGAGATACTGGAGCACAGGCCCACGGCGCTTGAGGCTGTGGACGACTTCCTCATCCACAACATGAAGCTGAAGGGCCTGCATCCGGAGGACGTCGAGCTGCTGCCGGAGGGCGGCGGCTGGCTGCTGGTCGAGTTCGGCGGCGAGAACAGGCAGGAGTCCCACGCCCGGGCGCGCGAGGTGATGGACGCGCTCCAGAGGGCTGACAACCCTCCCAGCATGAAGCTCTTCGACGACCGGTGGGAGGAGCAGAAGGTCTGGGAGATACGCGAGGCCGGGCTGGGGGCGACCGCGCGCGTCCCGAACCAGCCGGACACCTGGCCCGGCTGGGAGGACTCGGCGGTGCCTCCGGACAAGGTGGGGCCGTATCTGCGAGACCTGCGCAGGCTCTACGACAAGTTTGGCTACAACGCCGCCCTGTACGGCCACTTCGGCCAGGGCTGCATCCACACGCGCATCAACTTCGACCTGAGGACCGCCGAGGGCATCAAGCGGTTCCGCACGTTCCTCGACGAGGCCGCGGACCTCGTCGTGAGCTACGGCGGCTCGCTGTCGGGCGAGCACGGGGACGGCCAGGCCCGCGCGGCGCTGCTCCCCAAGATGTTCGGGGAGGAGCTCGTCGAGGCGTTCCGCGAGTTCAAATCCATTTGGGACCCCGAGTGGAAGATGAATCCGGGCAAGGTGGTGGACCCCTACACGCCCACCGAGAACCTCCGGCTCGGCACGGACTACAACCCCTGGGAGCCGAAGACGCACTTCAAGTGGCCCGACGACCACGGCAGCTTCGGGAGGGCGCTGCTGCGGTGCGTGGGCGTGGGGCAGTGCCGCAGGCTGTACGGCAAGCAGGCGGGAGGCTCCACCATGTGCCCGAGTTTCATGGTGACCCGGGAGGAGGAGCACACCACCCGCGGCCGGGCCCGCCTGCTCTTCGAGATGCTGCAGGGGGATCCCCTGACCCGCGGCTGGCACGAGGAGAAGGTGAAGGAGGCGCTGGACCTGTGCCTCTCGTGCAAGGGCTGCAAGCACGACTGCCCCGTGAACGTGGACATGGCCACGTACAAGGCCGAGTTCCTGTCCCACTACTACAAGGGCAGGCTCCGCCCGATGGCTGCTTACACCATGGGGCTGATCTACTGGTGGTCGCGTCTCGCCTCCCTCGCGCCCTGGCTCGCCAACTTCTTCACCCAAACCCCGGTCCTGCGCGACGCGATGAAGCTCGCGGGCGGCATAGCTCCCGAGCGGCAGCTCCCGCTGTACGCGCCTCAGACGTTCAGGGACTGGTTCCGGAGGCGAGACGCTCGGAACGCGGGCGGGCCGCGAGTCATCCTGTGGCCCGACACCTTCAACAACTACTTCCACCCCGACACTGCGAAGGCGGCGGTGGAGGTGCTGGAGGCCGCGGGCTACCACGTCACGATCCCTGAGCAATCGCTGTGCTGCGGACGCCCTCTGTACGACTACGGTATGCTCGACCTGGCCGAGTACCTGCTCAGGCAGATACTCGACGCACTCAGGCCCGAGATACGGGCGGGCGTGCCGATAGTCGGGCTGGAGCCGAGCTGCGTGGCGGTCTTCCGCGACGAGCTCCTCAACCTGTTCCCGCACGACCAGGACGCTCCGCGGCTGGCACAGCAGACGTACATGCTCAGCGAGCTCCTGGAGAAGGAGCGTTACGAGCCCCCGAAGCTCAGGCGCAAGGCCGTCGTACACGGTCACTGCCATCACAAGACGATCATGAAGCTGGACGCCGAGGAGGCCGTGATGAAGAAGATGGGGCTCGACTACGAGCTGCTGCCGTCGGGCTGCTGCGGGCTGGCCGGCTCCTTCGGCTTCGAGAGGGGAGATCGCTACGAGGTATCCGTCAAGGCGGGCGAGCGTGCGCTGCTGCCGGCCGTGCGGAAGGCGGAGGAGGACACCCTGATCATCACGGACGGCTTCAGCTGCCGCACTCAGATAGGCCAGCTGAGCGACCGCCGCGCGCTGCACCTGGCTCAGGTGCTGCAGATGGCGATGCGCGAGGGCGAGACCGGTCCGTCCGGAGGTCGCCCGGAAGACTCCTTCCCCGAGCCGAGCTACGGCGCGACGGAGCGTCTTCGGGCAGTCGCGGCTCTGGGAGCGGGCGCGCTGGTCGGCGGCCTGATCTGGCGGGCCCTGAGGCGGTAGGCCCAACCCTGAGCGGCGCTGGCACGCATACTGCGCGCCCCGGGCGAAGGATCTCGAAGGGACCGATCGAGGCATGGTGAGAAAGCGGGAGCCGAAGCACAAGGTCTCGCGGCGCTACGGGATGGACATCTACGGCACGGGCGGGCAGTCTCTCCAGCGCAGGCTGTCCGTCCCCCCGGGAGGGGTCCGTCGCCGCCGGCGGGCCACCGAGTACGGCCTGCAGCTTCACGAGAAGCAGAAGACGAAGGCGATCTACGGTATGGCCGAGAGGCAGTTCCGGCGATACTACGGCGAGGCGGTCCGCCAGTCGGGAGACACGGGAGACAACCTGATCGGGCTGCTCGAGCGCCGGCTGGACAACGTCGTGTACCGTCTCGGCTTTGCCCGCACCCGGCCGATGGCGCGGCAGCTGGTCAACCACGGGCACGTCCTGGTGAACGGCCGCAAGGTGGACATCCCCTCCTACCTGGTACGGGCGGGAGAAACTATCACCCTCACCGAGGCGGCCTCTCGTATCCCGACCGTGATCGAGGAGATGGAGGCTAACCGGCCGGTGCCGGGTTGGCTCGCTCGCGACGGCACGACCGGCAGGGTGATCCGGCTCCCCGAGCGCGAGGACGTGCCGGAGCCGATAGACGAGGAGCTGATCATCGCCTTCTACTCTCGCTGACCCCTCGTGCTCCCGGCGGCACGCCTCCTGCGGCTCCTATCCCTAGGCTTCCGCCCGAACACGTGGATTTTCAGGAGGGTGCCGAACGATATGCCGATTCCGAAGACGATTCAGCGCTCGGACAAGCACGCGCAGGAGATCTGGACGAAGGCGCACGACAGCGCGGTCGAGACCTACGGAGAGGGTGGACGGGCTCACCGGGTCGCTTACGCCGCGCTGAAGCACGAGTACGTGAAGAAGGGCGACCGCTGGGTCCGGAAGGAGCACCGCGGGCCGTCCGATCCGCAGGCGGCGCGCGGGCCCACCACCCATCCGCGCTCGACCGAGGAGCCGCGGGCGCCCACCGCCGGGGGGAAGGTCGCGCGGACCGAGGAAGAGGCGCGCGAGAAGGCGCGAGAGGCGCGGAAGGAGTACGCCGAGTCCCGGCGCGAGCGGAAGGGCTGATCCCGGCGCGACGGCTCAGCGCTCGGGCGAAGCGCGCGTGGCGCCGACCACCTAACGGCCGACACCGAGCTGGTCGGCGAGCCTCTCGAACTCCGGCTCGACGTCGTCGAGCGTCGGCAAGCCCAGGTCCCTGAGCTGGCGGTGCACCTTCTGCGCCGCGTGGGAACTCAGGTCGTCCCGGAACATCTCCCGGACCTTCTCCGCCGACTCGTAGCGGTGGTAGCTCTCCTTCGTGCTGCGCGTCGTCTCCTGCACGTCGCGCAGCTTCTTCCTTTCGCCCTCGCTCGAGTAGCGGTCGGGCGAGGCGTCCAGCACCGGATCGAACGCCTCTCTATCCAGCAGGCTCAGCAGGTTCTGCCTGGCGCCGTTGTCGGACATCGCGCAGCTCCCCCTCGAATCGCTCGCGTTGCGATATGTGGCTGTACCCGCAAGTGCCGAGCCAGGCGAGCTCGTCCCGCTACCGGGGCCGTCTTCCGATTCACCCTCTGAGTGATCCGGGGTTGCTATGTCTCGCCTGTCTGTGCCAAACTGGGGGCACGCCGGCGGGAGAGGTGTCGAGGTCCCGGAGCGGGCCTGCGGGTTCGTGTTGTGGCTTTGACCCGCAACCGCCGGCGCTATCCCCGGCCCGGAGCCCCGCTCGCGCATCCCGGCCATGCCGCCCCACCACGCCACTACTGCGGGCGCAGCTTCACCGCGTCGGCGATGACGTAGCCCCTGGCCCAAGTCCAGCGCGAGACCTGGACGATCCAGCCGTCGCCCGCGACGAGCGAGTATGTGCCCAGGTACACCCACCTGCTACCGTTGCGGGTCTGGTCCACGCTCACCGTCCTGCGTCCCGCCGAGGTGAAGATCCTGATCGGCGTGTGGGAGCTGTATGCGCTTCCCGCGGGCCACCAGGCGAATACCTCGTACACCCCGTCTCGCGGCACACTCAGCTTGTAGCTGGCCAGGTCGGTCACCTTCTTTGGGGAGGCGTAGCGGTAGCTCGAGCCGTAGCGCTGCGAGTTCCAGGTGCCGGTCCACCAGCTCGAGGACGCGCTGAACCTGCCCGAGGTCGTGTTGTCCACCACCTGACCTAGGGCGTCGAGCGAGCGGCCCCGGAGGATATCCCAGACGTAGGGGTCCTCCTGGCCCAGCCTCCACATCGCCACTCCCGCCGTGCCGAGCGAGCGCGAGAGCGAGAGCTTGGACGCGAAGCTGCGGGCGTTCTCGTACCACACTTGGTGCCGCTGGCCATCCCGCACGTAGCTCAGTCTGCCGCTCGCGCTCGAGGTGTCGTAGCCGAGCCAGCCGTTGTAGGCGGTGTACCGTGCGAGGACGTCCGGGAACCTGGTCGAGCTCGCCTTCGCCCCAGTGGTTACGTTCCAGTCGTAGCCGTACACCGCGGTGCCGAGCACGACCTTCCCGGCGGACAGCTCTGCGGTGGCGAACTCCGTAGAGTCCCGTACCCACTTCAACGGCGAGATCGGGCCAGGGGGGCCACCAGCGTAGTGGTAGTCGTAGGCCATTATCACGAACCAGTCGGCGTACGGGGCGAGCGCGGCGTAGTCGTACGCTCCCGCCCAGCCCGTGGTCGCGTCGTACGCCTTCGCCGGAAGCGCCATCGTGACCAGCCTGCCCTGCGAGTGCAGCTTCGCGTACAGGTCGCGCATGAAACTGGTGAGGTATGGCCGGTCGGATGCGTTCAGTCCCTCGAAGTCCACCTGGATGCCCGTGTAGCCTCTGGACCCGATCATATCCGAGATCCTGGCGATCGCTCGGTTGCGGTACAGAGGGGTCGTGATGAAGCGATGGAAGTCGTCGTACCGGGCGCCGTTCTGCACGAGCGGGATGACCTTGACGCCGTGGGACCTGATGAACGAGGTGACCGTGGGGTCGTCCTCGCCGGACAGGTAGCCCCACTTGTTCACGTGGAAGCCGTAGTGCGGCGAGACGTGGCTCAGAGAGCCTATGTGCGCCCGGAGCGACGGCCAGGACGTCGCTTTGTCGTACTCGACGAAGTAGCCCAGACGCACGTTCGACGCGGCCCGCGCCGGAGGCGCCTGCGACGTGCCCGTGAGGAACGCACCGAGAGCTATGACGAATGCGAGCAGGATTGACCTGTACATGCGCGCTTGCACCTCCGCTGGCCGGCAGCACTTGTACCATAGACGCGGGCGCGGCGCGCAATCTGCCGTCCGGCCTCTCTGGGTGCAGTCTCGCGCAGCGTCGTGTGATCTGAAGAATACGCCCCGAGCCTTCGGCGTTACACTCGTGTGCGCGCGTGAGACACACGCCCGTGGCCCCAGCAGCACCTCTTCCTGCCGATAGCCGGGATCGTCCTCCGGGGACGTTCCGTTTCCTCCTATGATGCGCGGAGCGCCCCACGTGTGACGTTGTCGCGCTCCCCGAAGTGAGCTACACTTCGCGCAGAGGTTACGGCTCGCTTCGCGAGCTTCGACGACTACTGGTCGCCGTTCCTGGGAGGACAGGGCCCTGCCGCCGGCTACCTGGCCTCGCTCGATCCGGACCGGAGAGATGCGCTCAGGCGGGGCCTGATGGCGCGGCTGCCGGCGGCTCCCGACGGGTCCATCGGGCTGCTCGCCCGTGCCTGGGCCGTTCGCGGCGTCCGATGACCGGGCGGCCACGTGAAATCCTGGGCGCGGGCTGCTAGCCAGACCCGCCGGCCTCCTTGAGCCAGGAGAGGATCGCGAGCGCGACCTCCTCGTGGCTGAGCCGTGCCGTGTCGACTCTGCGCTCGACGACCTCTCGAAGGCGTCGGGCGTCCTCGACGGCCTCGGCCACCATCTCGTCGGTCCAGCGGCCGCGCCTCGCAAGCCGCTCGCGCCTCACGTCGTCGGGGCAGTCGAGCAGCAGCCACTCCACGCTGCTGCACCACTGGGGCAACCCGAAGGTCGCGAAGTCCGAGGGATCGTTCGGCGTGAAGAACACCGGCACACGGCCGTTGCGGTAAACGGCGTGGAGCACGTCGAACCACAGCGCGGCGTATGGTCGCCACGTCGAGCGGTCGAGGAAGATATCCCGGCCCGACAGGTCTGAAGCGGACCTGGCCAGCCAGTCTATGTCGAAGGCGAGGTACGGGCTGCGGAGCCGGACGAACGACTCGAGCGCGAGGCTCTTGCCCGATCCCGGCGCCCCCGTTACCACGAAGAGCCTGTGCTTCACGCCCGCCAGTTCAGGGGACCGACCACGGTCCCCTGGGCGCTGGCACCGGGCACCGACGGTATACGGTCCGGGAGATCAGGATTCCTTGTGCTGCTCGGCCGTCTCCGCGGTCTGCGGGTGCTCGACGGTCGTGGTGGAGGTAGCCACCGTCTTCTCGGGCAGGCTCTCGCGCGGCGCGGCGACGTCCTGCTTCTGCTCGTCCTTGTCGCCGCCGCCCAGCCCTTCCTTCAGGTCGTGCAGCGCCCTGCCGAGCCCTGCGCCGACCTCCGGCAGCTTGCCCGCGCCGAACAGGAGCAGCACCAGGACGACTATCAGGATCAATTCAGGTGCACCGAGTCCAAACACCCTAACCTCTCCTCCTCCGAGCGCTACCGGCGCTTCGGTTGATGTACCGCGTCGTGGCGGCTCGTGCCGCCCTCATGCCTATAGTACCTCGAAGTCGGCGATTGTGGAAACGCCCTCCTGCCCCGGGGGCGCGACGCTCTTCGACCCGTGGTGTAGAATGCAGGCTGACGTTCGGAGTCGGGCGAGGTGCGGGCGTGCTGCGCGTGGGGATAGTCGGAGCGGGCATCAGGGGGACGATGTACACCAGGGCGCTGCGGGAGGTGCCCGGGATCGAGGTCGCGGGCATCGCGGACCCGGCGGATCGGGCTGCCGAGCGGGCGCGGGACGAGCTGGGCGTCCAGGTATACCCATCGCACCGGGAGCTGTTCGATCGGGAGCGGCTCGACGCGGCGATCGTGGCGACCCCGGACCACACCCACCGTGCGCCCGCGGTGGACGCCGCCCGCGCGGGGCTCCACCTGCTCGTCGAGAAGCCGCTCGCGACGAGCACGGAGGACGCAGAGGCGATCCGCGACGCGGTGCGGGGGGCGGGCGTCGAGTGCATGGTGGCGTTCGAGAACCGCTGGAACCCCTCGTTCGTGCGTGCCCGCGAGGCCGTGGCCTCGGGCGAGGTGGGCGACGTGCTGACCCAGAGCGCGAGGCTGAGCAACACCTACTTCGTGCCCACCCGGATGCTCTCATGGGCGGGCTCGAGCTCCCCCGGATGGTTCCTCATGACCCACATCGCCGACCTCGCTCTCTGGTTCTCCGGGCACGAGCCCACGCGGGTGTACGCCACCGGCCTCCGGAGGGAGCTGAGGGCACGGGGAGTGGACACCTGGGACGCGATCCACGCGCTCGTCACCTTCGATGACGGCTCAGTGGCGAGCCTGGAGTCGCTGTGGGTGCTGCCCGACTCGATGCCCTCGATCGTGGACTTCAAGTACCAGATCGTGGGCAGTCGCTCCGCGGTCTTCGTTGATCAGCAGGACCAGATGAGCTGGCAGGCCGGAGAGCAATTCGTCTTCCCCCGAACGCTGCTGCTGGAAGTGGACGGTCGTCCTCAGGGGTTCTCGACCTGGATGGCGCAGTCGTTCGCGCGCAGGCTCATCGGCGGGGAGCGTCTCGAGCCGACCGTCGAGGACGGGCTGAGGGTCACGCGCCTGATCGAGGCAGTCCACCGTAGCCTCGACTCCGGATCTCCCGAGAGTATCGGCCCGCAGGGGTGAGACGCCGCAGGGCGGCGGCTCGAGGGTTGCTTCCGAACTTCCCGCGTGCTGGAATAGTCGCTGTCGCCGTATCGGCGAGGCGCTCACGAGCTGGTACCATATCGAAGGGAGTATTCAGGATGTCCGCTCACCCCATCGTTCACGTCGAGCTTCCCGCAGAGGATACCGCCGCCACCGCGAATTTCTACAAGGAGGCGCTGGGCTGGCAGCTGTCGCACGAGCCGAGCTTCGACTACTGGATGTTCAGCGCCGAGGGCGGGCCGGGCGGCGGCTTCGTGCGCGCCGGTGCGACCCAGGGCCCCCTGCGGTACGAGACCGGCAAGGTGCTCGTCTACCTCGGCAGCGAGGACATAGATGCCGACCTGGCTCGGGTGGAGGAGCACGGCGGCCGCACAATCCTGCCGCGCACCGATATCCCCGGCGTCGGCTGGTTCGCGGTGTTCGCCGACCCGAGCGGGAACCAGCTCGGTCTCTTCGAGCGGGCGAGCTCCGGAGAGTAGCCCGGAGGGGGTGCGCGGGGGGAGGCTCATTGCCCCCCACCGCGGCGCTCTCAGCTCCCGGTGCTCTTGTAGTGCCGCAGCCCGGCCCGCCACACGAGCCAGCCCGCGACGAAGAACAGCGCCGCGACCGCCGGAGCCACGAAGCGCGCACCGTACGGTAGTCCGAGCGGGTCGGCGCGCCCGAGCACGTACAGCGCCGGGTAGTAGCTCGTGAGCGCCAGCGGCACGACGTACAGGAACGCGGCCCGAACCCAGCGGTTGTATATGTGCATCGGGTAGCTCGTGAGCTCGACGCCGCCGTAGGTGAAGATGTTCTGCGCCTCCGTCGTCTCGATCGTCCAGAAGCACACGCCCGCCCCGGCCAGCAGCACGGTGAAGAACACGAGGGACGAGCTCGCGATTCCCAGTCCGAACACCAGCGCTCTCGGGAGCGTCCAGTCGATCTGGAGCCACGCCTGTGCCAGCCCGAGCGCGATGACACCTTGTGCGATGCGGCCGAGCCTCCGAAGCTGGAAGTCGGTCGCGAGCACCTGCAGGAACGCGGGTAGCGGCCGCGTGAGCACCCGGTCGAACTCGCCGAGCCGGATGAGCGCCGACGCCCTGTCGAAGCCCGCCCCGACCATGTCCGTGATCCCGAAAGCCACCGACATCATCCCGTACAGCAGGGCGACCTCGCCCACGCTCCACCCGCCGAGCTGTCGAAAGGTCCGGAAGAAGATCAGGATCGCGAGCAGCTCTACGAACGTGCTGAGGAACCCGCTCAGCGTCTGCATCGCGAACGAGGCCGGGTACTGCATCTGCGAGCGTATCTGTGCCCACACGAGCCTCACGTAGACCCTACCCACCCTGCACCACCAGCTTTCGGGTCGCGAGCCCGACGACGAGCTCGCAGAGGGCGATCAGCACCACGGCCCACACCACCTCCTGCAGCAGGAGAGCGATGGCACCTGATCCCCGTGCGTGTCCCAGCCATATGCTCACGGGCGTGTTGACCATCCCGGCGAACGGCAGGGTCTCCACGAGCCCTCGGACCTCGGGAGGGAAGAACGCGAGCGGGACCAGCATCCCGCTTAGGAAGTTCACCCCGAGCAGCACGATACCGTTCAGCCCGCGCACGTCCACCACCCAGAATGCGCTCACGTTGATGATGAACCGCACGCAGAAACCGAGCGCCACGGCCAGGAGCAGGCTCAGTCCGAAGGAGAGCCACGTGGTCGGGCTGTCGGGGAGGCGGATGCCGAAGAGCACGGCCCCGAGGACGAGGGTCGGCACGGAGCGGTACAGCACGTGGTAGCAGGCCCGACCGAGGTCCCGGCTGAGCCAGTACGCGAAGTAGTCGAACGGCTTGGAGAGGTCGGAGGCCACGTCGCCAGTGCGCACCGTGAGCGCTATCTCGTCCCAGCCCCACATGAGCACGGGCATGATGAGCGCCTGGCTGAGCCACACGTAGGTGATCGCGTCCGGGAGGTCGTAGCCGCCAGCAGAGGGCCTCGAGGCGAAGAGCGCCACGAACACATAGGTGCGCACGATGCCGAAGAACGCGTTCGTGACGAGTCCGGCGAGGTTCGCGGCGCCGTACGCGGTGTAGCGGCGGAAGGACAGCCTCATCACCTCGAGGTAGAGCCTCACGGAAGACCTCGTTCCCGCTGCGATCAGGACAACGTGGAGCCACACAGAGCGTAATGCGGGAAAGCCATTATACAGGATGGCAAGCATCGTGGCTGTCGCGTGGGAGCTCGACCGTGTGCAAAGGGCTTCCGAGCTTCGATCAGTGGCTGCAGCGGCAGTCGGACGAGCCTGCAACGCGGGGATCCACAGGTGTCATCAGTGGTCTTCCGTGCCCCCGACTCGCGGAGCGCACGAGCGGGGGAAAGGAGAAGCGGCAGCTGTGGACCTGCGCTTCGTCGCGCCTTGCTTTCCGCTCCCCCCATTGGAGCCGCATGGGGCTGGATAACTCTACGCGTGGTGGGCGGGCACACGGTCCCAGGCGCGGCCCGAGCGGTGGTACACGAAGTGGCTCGCGGCCCCGAGTCCCGCGATCAGCAGGCCGATGCCGGCCATCGTCGGCAGCACGCCCACCCGGTCCGCGATGACCCCCACCGCGATGATCGGGAAGAAGGCCACGCCGTTCGACAACGTGAAGAACGTCGCGAGCACCCTCCCGCGGATCTCGTCCGGCGAGTTCTCCTGGAGCACCGTCTGCGCCGGGATCGCCACCAGCGCGGCCGAGAAGCCGAACGGCGTGGTGAACAGCACGGCGAGCAGGGTTATCAGCCCCAGCGACGCGCTCCCTCCTGCCGTCCTCACAAGGCTCGAGGTCACTGGCTCGACGAGCGCGAGCGCGACTATCGCGAGGCCCACGCCTAGGAGCCCGGCGTGGATCATGCGATACCGGTTCGAGGGCCGCGCGAGATGGTTGACGACGACCGCTCCGATGAGTGTGCATATGCCCGCGGGGGCCAGCAGAATGCCCAGGTTCGCGGGGCCGATCCGGAGTATCTCCGCCGCGAACGCCGGACCGAGGGTGCCGATGAGCAGATAGCTCGAGTTGATCACCGAGAGGTGGGTGATCGAGACCGAGAGCGTCCGGCGCTGCGCGATGAAGTGCCAGCCCTCGAGCAGCTCGTCCCACACCTTCGCGAGGGCGTTCCCCTCCTGCGGCTCGGTCTCCATCGTGGGTATGCGCGCGAGCGCGAGCAGCACCGAGCACACGAGGAATACCGCCCCCATCACGCCGAACACAGTGTACAGCCCGAAGATCTTGACGAGCAGCCAGCCGAGCAGCGTGAATCCCACGAACTGCGACCCCATGAACGTCAGGTTGTATATCGAGTTCGCCGCGATCAGGTGCTGCTTGCCGACCACCTTCGGGATGACCGTGCCCTCGGCGGGCGAGAAGAACTGGGCGGCGGCGGAGAACACGAAGCTCGCGGCATACGCCCACCACATGTGCTGAGGCGAGCGCACGAGCAGGTAGCTGGCGACCGCCGCTCCGCGCAGGACCGTGCTCACGGCCATCACCAGCTTCTTGTTCCACCGATCCACGAGCACGCCCGCGAGCGCGCCGAACAGCACCGCCGGGGCGCTGAAGGACAGGATGATCAGCCCGACGCCCGTGGCCGTGCCGGTGAGGTTCTGCGCCAGGATGAGCAGCGCGAAGTTGATGACGTTCTGGGCGGTCTGGGTGAGGGCCTGAGACACCCATATGATCAGGAAGACCGGGTTCCGGAGAACGGCCCAGGCCCTGCTGCCACTTGGAGATGGCGGTGCCTGAGTCACCGTCAAGAGCGAGCTTCCTCCACGGACTTGCGTCGCTTCACCCGGCGCTCCAGCTCGCCGCGGGCGATCAGCACCCGCCTGCCGCACCCGTGGCACACGATGCCGATGTCCGCCCCCAGGCGGACGACCGTCCAGGTCCGGCTGCCACACGGGTGCTGCTTGCGCAGCTCCAGCTCGTCGCCTATCTGGAAGTCCAGCACGAGCTCTCTCCTCCCCACAGTATAACGAGCCACGACCGTGAAGCGATTATAGCCCTAACCCGTCCCCATGCGCGGGTTCGCTGCCACAATACTCGGGCCGCGACGAGAGGTCGCTCGCACGCCGCGTGCCTCGCACCGGAGAGCTAACCAAGGGCTGAGACCGACGCGAGCAGAGAGTTCAGCCGGTCTCGTGCCTCCAGCGCTCTTCGGCGCACCGCGGCCACTGGGTCGCCCCCCTGCGGCCCGTACAGCACGCCCCGGGAAGAGTTGATCACGACCGGCCCCGTCGCAGCTGCCCGGACCGCCGCCTCCTCGTCCCCTCCCTGCGCACCCAGGCCCGGTATCAGGAGCGGCAGCTGCGGAGCCCTCTCTCTCACGCGCCGGAGCACCTCGGGGGAGGTCGCTCCCACCACCACCCCCTTGTCCGCCGCGGAGGGCGCGCTCAGCACCATCTCCACGACCTCGAGGTACACCGGCGAGTCGCCGTCGGAGCCGCTGACGCGCCAGTCCTGCACTGCGGACGCGCCGGGGTTGGAGGTCCGGCACAGCACCCAGACGCCCTTCCCCTCCCGCTCGAGAAAGGGCTCCAGCGAGTCGGGCCCTAGGTAGGGGCTGACGGTGATCGAGTCGAAGCCGAACTCGTCGAAGAACGCCGCGGCGTAGTAGCGGGCGGTGTTCGGGACGTCCCCGCGCTTGGCGTCGGCGATCGTCGGCACGTGCGAGGGTATCGCCAGCACGGTCTCCTCGAGCGCCCTCAGCCCCTCGATGCCCAGCGCCTCGTAGAACGCGAGGTTCGGCTTGTAGGCGCACACCAGGTCGCTCGTAGCCTCGATGACCACGCGGTTGAACTCGACGATCCCCTCGGTGTCCCTCGAGAACCCGTCGGGCAGGCGCTCGAGGTCCGGGTCCAGCCCGACGCACAACAGGCTGTGGTTGCGGCTCGAGCACTCGCCGAGCTTCTCCAGGAAAGCCCCCACGGACACCTCCTCCTCGACGGGCCCGAGACACGCGGGCTGCGTCGGCATTACAATACTGAGCCAGGACAGGTCGCCATTAGTATAGTGGAATCCCGGACTCCCATGGAGACACAACACCCTTGAGCAACGCCGATCCAGCTCCGATGACCGTCGAAGCCGCCCGCCGAATCCGGCTACCCTGGGGCAGTGCGGTCAGCCGCGAGGACCTGGTGCGACAGGTCGAGCGCGACCCGACGATGGCCTGGCACGTTCCGGGCACGAACGACCACCTGATCGCCTATCCCTGGCGCCGACGCTCGGACATCGCTGAGGTGGTCGAGACCAGAGGAGAGAGCAGGCGTCCGCTCCTCTGGGAGGCGTTCCTGGGCGCCAGGTCCGGCGGGAAGGTCGCGGTGCTGATCGAGCCCGCCGAGTATCACCGTGCCTACGGGTTCTACAGGAGCGCCGGCGTCACGCTGCTCGAGGAGGTGATAGTGCTCCGCAGCCGGTCCTTGCCCGGCCCTCCTGTTCCGATCACCCTCGATGTGCGGCGCGCGACGGTGTCGGACGTAGACGACCTGCTCACAGTGGACCACGCTGCCTTTCCGTGGCTGTGGCGGAACTCGCGCGAGGAGTTCGAGGAGTACGTGAGCTCTCCGGACGTGCGCGTGTGGCTGGGCTGCGAGGGACCTGTGCCCGTGGCGTACGCCGGCGCTACGGACATGGGTGGCTGGGGCCACGTCGACCGGCTGGCGGTGAGGGCCGGGTGGCAGGGCAGGGGCTACGGCGCGCAGCTTCTGGCCTGCGCTATGCGCTGGCTCGGTGAGCGGGGGATACGACACGCGCAGCTGAGCACTCAGAGGGACAACGCGAGGTCGCAGGGCCTGTACAGGCGCTTCGGGTTCGAGCAGACGAGGGGCACGATGAGGCTCCACGGGCTGGTGCTGCGCGGGGCGGAGGCTAGTACCTCCTCCTGAACCTCCTCTGGAAGTCGTGGACCGCGTGCTCCACCCGATTGCGCAGCTCGGACCAGGGAGCCTCGTCCGGCTCGTCTATGCGGCGCCCTCTCCACAGCTTCTCGTCCCCCCTGCCCGGGCGGCTGATGTTCAGGAGGCTGCTGATGATCGGCCAGAGGAACACGAGCACGCCGACCACGAAGACCCACCTGGAGACGGCGTGGTAGGGGATGAGCCAGGAGATCACGACCAGAGCGAGGCCGCCCACGAGGAAGTGCATCGGGCTCAGCCTGAGGGCTCGGCCAAGCCTGCGCAACAGGGAGGTCAGCGACGAACGGCGTCGAGGCAGCTGCGGGGGACGGTCTCGTCGGAAATGCTTGTGAGATCGCTGGTCCTCCGACTCAAGCTTCTCGAGTAGCTCGGCTATCTCCCGCTCGTACTTCTGCATCTTGCTTCTCCAGCGCGCGTGAAGCGACGGCAGCCCGGGGGAAGGATCGCAACAGCCTGCGGACCGGTCCACCTCCTGCTGTAGCAAGTTATAAGCCAACATGCTCCATCTTGTCAACCGGCAAACGGCCCTCAACCCCGCGCCTGCTGCCGGGTTTCCGGCGCACAGACCCCCTCCCGGCCGTCGCGCGGCGCGCCCTCGCGACACGCTTCCGGCATAATGACGTGCCATGTACGTCCTGCTCGCGCTTGCGGCGACGGTGCTCACGTCGCTGCTGCCGATCCTGAACAAGCGGCTGCTCGTCGAGGCCCGGCCGTCCGTGGTCGCGTTCGGAGTGAACGCAGCCTCCCTGCCGATACTCGCCGCGGGCACCGCCCTCCTGATCGAGTGCGGCAATCTCGCCTGCTTCGCCGTGGTGCCCAGGGTGGATGCCGTCTTCGTGCTCGCCGTGCTCGGCTCGGGCGCGCTGAACGGAGTGGCCACCGCCGTCTCGACCAGGGCGCTCTCGCTCGCGGACGCCTCGCTCGTGAGCCCCCTCCTCACGTTCAACCCCGCGTTCACCCTGCTCGTGGCGTGGCTCGCGCTCGGCGAGACGCCCTCGCTTCGCGGGATCGTCGGTGTGGCCGTCGTGCTCGCCGGCGCCTACCTGCTCGAGGTCGGGTCGGCCAGGCGGGGACCCCTCGCGCCCGCGAAGATGCTGATCCGCCGGCCGGGCGCCGTGCTCGCCGTCGCCGCGAGCGCTCTGTGGGGTGTGACGACCGTCCTCGAGAAGCTGGCGATCGAGCATTCCGTGCCGCGCAGCGGGCCGCTGGTAGCCCTGGCTACCACGCTCGTCGCGGTCGCGCTGCTCGCGCCGGGCGCGCTGCGGGAC